>NZ_JBEYZW010000079.1:0-31672 GCF_040646215.1 Streptomyces sp. NPDC046215
CGCTGATTTCAGCCCGTCCGGCGCTTGAGGACGCGCCCGCAGGGCGCTCGCCGCCGCAGGCGGCCACGACGGCCCGCAGCCGAAAGCCCCCGGGCCGAAGCGCTAGCGCCGCCGTCGGGAGACGCCCAAGGCGATGGCCCCCGCGGAGAGCGCCGTGCCGGAGGTCGTCGCGAGAAGGAGGGTGCTGTTGGTGCCGGGGTCGGCAGGGGCGCCGGAGGCCGGGGGGCGGTCCACGACCTTGACGTGGATCAGGGCGGTGTCGTTGTCCGGTACGGGGTCGTCCGCCGGGGCCTCGTCGCGGTCGACGACGCGGACGCGGCCCGTGGCGCCCTCGACCTTCTTGTCGATGCGGACCGGGAAGCGCAGCGTCTCGCGGTCCCCCGCGGGGAAGTGCTCGCCGATGGCGCAGAGGTAGGCGACGGCCCCCGCCGCCGCGGGGGCGACCCGCGCGACGCACGGCAGGCGTCCCGCGCCGCCCGGCGGGGGCGTCGCGACGATGGTCGTCCCCTCCGGCGGCGTCACCTCGTAGGTGCCCGCGCCGTGGCCGCCCTGCCGGCCGGCCGGGCCGGGCCCGCCGTTGCGGACGCCCAGCTCCACCTCGACGGTCTGCCCGACCCGGCCCACGACGGGGTGGGCGATGGCCTGGTAGTCGGCGTACGGGGGCGGGCCCGCGTGCGCGGGCGAGGCGGCCAGGACCAGACCGGCCGCCAGCACCACCGGGACGGCCACCATCTGACGCATTGTCCGCTTCATACCTTTACGCTCCACGCCCATCATGTACACGATCATGTCTCGCAGCTGACAGGACTGTGGGAGCGGGTCGTTGGTTCCTCCTGACGCCCGACGGGTACGGACCGGTGCGGCCGCGGTGGCGGCGCTTAAGAGCGGGGGACGTTGCGCTCGTAGACCAGGCGCAGGCCGATGAGGGTGAGCCACGGCTCGTGCTCGTCGATGACCGTCGCCTCGCCGAGCACCAGCGGCGACAGGCCGCCGGTGGCGATGACGGTGACGTCGTCGGGGTCGGCGGCGAGCTCGCGGGCCATGCGGTTGACGACGCCGTCGACCTGGCCCGCGAAGCCGTAGAGGATGCCGGACTGCATGGCCTCCACGGTGTTCTTGCCGATGACGCTGCGCGGGCGGGCCAGCTCGATCTTGCGGAGCTGGGCGCCCTTGACGCCCAGCGCCTCGACCGAGATCTCGATGCCGGGAGCGATCACCCCGCCCGCGTACTCGCCCCGGGCACTGACCGCGTCGAACGTGGTGGCCGTGCCGAAGTCGACGACGACACAGGGGCCGCCGTAGAGCTCGACGGCGGCGACGGCGTTGACGATGCGGTCCGCGCCGACCTCCTTCGGGTTGTCCATCAGGATCGGCACGCCGGTGCGGACGCCGGGCTCCACCAGGACGGCGGGTACGTCGCCGTAGTACCGGCGGGTGACCTCGCGCAGCTCGTGCAGCACGGCGGGGACCGTCGAGCAGATGGCGATGCCGTCGATGCCGTCACCCAGCTCCTCGCCGAGGAGCGGGTGCATGCCCATCAGGCCCTGCAGCAGGACGGCCAGTTCGTCGGCGGTGCGGCGCGCGTCGGTGGAGACGCGCCAGTGCTCGACGATCTCGTCGCCGTCGAAGAGGCCGAGGACGGTGTGGGTGTTGCCGACATCGATGGTGAGCAGCATCAGGCGTCCTCCTCCCGGAGGTCCAGGCCGATGTCGAGGATCGGGGAGGAGTGGGTGAGCGCGCCGACCGCGAGGTAGTCGACCCCGGTCTCGGCGTAGGCGCGGGCGTTGACGAGCGTGAGGCGGCCGGAGGACTCCAGCATGGCCCGGCCCGCGACGAGCTCGACGGCCTCGCGGGTCTGCTCGGGGGTGAAGTTGTCGAGCAGGATGAGGTCGGCGCCCTCGGCGAGGACCGGGGGGATCTGGTCGATCCGGTCCACCTCGACCTCGATGGGCACGTCGGGGAAGGAGGCGCGGACCAGCCGGAACGCCTCCGCGACACCACCGGCGGCGATGACGTGGTTGTCCTTGATGAGCGCGGCGTCGGACAGGGACATGCGGTGGTTCACGCCGTCGCCGCAGCGCACCGCGTACTTCTCCAGGGCGCGCAGCCCGACGGTGGTCTTGCGGGTGTCGCGGACGGCGGCCTTGGTGCCCTTGAGGATGTCGGACCACTCTCGGGTGGCGGTGGCGATGCCGGAGAGGTGGCACAGCAGGTTGAGGGCGCTGCGCTCGGCGGTGAGGAGGTCGCGGGTGCGGGTGCGGACGGTCAGCAGCTTCTGGCCGGCCGTCACGCGGTCGCCGTCCTCGACGTGCCGCTCGACCTCGAACTCGTCGGTGCAGACGACGGAGAGGATGGCCTCCGCGACGCGCAGCCCGGCGACGGTGCCGTCCTCGCGGGCCGTGAAGTCACCGGTGGCGACGGCGTCCTCGGGGATGGTGGCGACGGTCGTGACGTCCTCGCCGCCGTCGAGGTCCTCCTCGACGGCGAGGTGGGCGAGGTCCTCGATCTGGAGCGGGTTGAGGCCGGCCTCGGTGAGGAGGGCGGCGAGCGAGGGGTCGAGGCCGCACTCCATGGCGTCGTCCTCGAAGATCTCGCCGCAGCCGCAGCCGTCACCGCAGCCGCCGGCGGACTCCGCGGCGGGTTCCTCGCCGGGCAGGGTGATGCGGTGCACGGTGAGGTCGTCGGGGGTGGTGCTCACGCTGGTCTCCTTGGGGACGGGCGGGGTTACGGGCGGGAAGACCGGCGGGGAGGCCGGGAGGAGGGGGAAGTCGGCCGAGTCGGTACGGGAGACCGCGAGGGTGCGGTCCGGCCGCAGGGTCACGAGGAGGTGGCGGTGCCAGGTGGCATCGTCGCGGTCGGGGAAGTCCTCACGCCAGTGGCAGCCGCGGGTCTCCTCGCGGCGCAGGGCGGCGGCGACCATGACGCGGGCGACGAGGAGGAGGTTGGTGGCCTCCCAGCTCTCGGTGCCGGGCTCGGCGGTCTTGCCGTCCGTCTCCAGGGCGGTGGCCGCTTCGGAGTGCAGGTGGTCCAGGGCGGCGGCGGCCCGGGTCAGGCTCTCCGCGGACCGCAGGACTCCGGCGCCCGTCGTCATGATCCGCTGGATCGCGAGGCGGGCCTCGGGGGCGAGGAGGGGGGTGACCGGCTGCTCTTCGAGGGTGGCCGCGCCGGGGGTGCGGGCGCCGCCCGCGGCGATGTCCGCCGCGATGTGCTCGGCGAAGACCAGGCCCTCCAGCAGGGAGTTGGAGGCCAGGCGGTTGGCGCCGTGGACGCCGGTGCAGGCGACCTCGCCGCAGGCGTAGAGGCCGGGGACGGTCGTGCGGCCGCGCAGGTCGGTGCGGACGCCGCCGGAGGCGTAGTGCGCGGCGGGCGCCACCGGGATCGGCTCGGTCACGGGATCGATGCCGTGGGCGCGGCAGGCCGCGAGGATGGTGGGGAAGCGGTGGGCCCACATCTCGGCGCCGAAGTGGCGGGCGTCGAGGTACATGTGCTCGGCGCCCTGCTCGCGCATGCGGCGCATGATGCCCTTGGCGACGATGTCGCGGGGGGCGAGCTCGGCGAGCTCGTGAGCGCCGACCATGAAGCGGTGCCCGGCCGCGTCGACGAGGTGGGCGCCCTCGCCGCGGACCGCCTCCGACACCAGGGGCTGCTGCCCTTCCGCGTCGGGGCCGAGCCACAGGACCGTGGGGTGGAACTGGACGAACTCCAGGTCGGAGACCTGGGCCCCGGCGCGCAGGGCCAGGGCGACGCCGTCGCCGGTGGAGACCGCGGGGTTGGTGGTCGCGGAGAAGACCTGGCCCATGCCGCCGGTGGCCAGGACGACGGCCTTGGCGCGGACGGCGCCGACGCCGTCGCGCCGGCCTTCGCCCATGACGTGCAGGGTGACGCCGGCGGCGCGGCCGGACGCGTCCTTGAGGAGGTCGAGGACCAGGGCGTTCTCCACCGTCTCGATGCCGGCGTCCCGGACGGCCCCGACGAGCGCCCGGGAGATCTCGGCGCCGGTGGCGTCGCCGCCGGCGTGGGCGATGCGGCGCCGGTGGTGGCCGCCCTCGCGGGTCAGGAGGATCTCGCCGGTGTCGCTGTCGGTGTCGAAGAGGGCCCCGGTGGCGATGAGCCGCCGGACGGCGCCCGGGCCTTCGGTGACCATGGCCCGTACGGCTTCCTCGGAGCAGAGGCCGGCCCCGGCGACGAGCGTGTCGTCCAGGTGCTGCTCGGGGGTGTCGCCGTCGCCGAGGGCCGCGGCGATGCCGCCCTGGGCCCAGCGGGTGGAGCCGTCGTCCAGGCGGGCCTTGGTGACGACGGTGACGCGGGCGCCGGCGGCGGCGCAGCGCAGCGCGACGGTGAGGCCGGCGACGCCGGAGCCGATGACGACGACATCGGCGTCGAGGGACCAGCCGGGGCTCGGGGCGTGGAGCCGTATTCCGGTCATCGCCGGCCTCCGAAGTTCAGGGGGATGTTGTCGATCAGGCGGGTGGTGCCCACCTTGGCGGCGACGGCGAGGACGGCTTCGCCGGTGAAGTCGTCCCCGGCCTCGGTGAAGTCGGCGGGATCGACGAGGGCCAGGTAGTCCAGGGCGACGGGGGGCTCCAGGCCGGCCGCCCGGCCCAGGACCGCGCGGGCGGCCTCGCGGACGGCCCCGGGGCCGTCTTCGGCGGCCGCCGCGCCCGCGCGCAGGGCGCGGGAGAGCTCCAGCGCGCTGGAGCGGTCGGCGTCGGTGAGGTAGCGGTTGCGGCTGGAGAGGGCGAGGCCGTCGTCCTCGCGGACGGTGGGGACGCCGGTGATCTCCACGGGGAAGTTGAGGTCGCGGACCATGCGGCGGATGAGGGCGAGCTGCTGGGCGTCCTTCTGCCCGAAGAGCGCGACGTCCGGCCGGGTGAGGTGCAGGAGCTTGGCGACGACGGTGAGCATGCCGTCGAAGTGGCCGGGGCGGTGGGCGCCTTCGACGCGCTCGCCCATGGGGCCCGCGGTGATCCGCACCTGCGGCTCGCCGCCGGGGTAGACCTCTTCGGCGGCGGGCGCGAAGACGCCGTCGGCGCCGGCCTTCTCGGCGACGACGAGGTCGGCGTCCAGGGTGCGGGGGTAGCGGTCGAGGTCCTCACCCGCGCCGAACTGCAGGGGGTTGACGAAGACGGTGACGACGACCTGCCCCTGCGGGCCGACGAGCTCGCGGGCGGTGCGCACGAGGGTGGCGTGGCCCTCGTGCAGGGCGCCCATCGTCATCACGACGGCCTGCCGGCCCCGGCGTGGCAGGGCGTGCAGCTCCTCGGCGGTGCGGATGAGTCGGGTGGTCATGCGTTTCCTCCGTCCGCGAGGACACCGAGCAGGTCCTCCGCCAGTTCCGGCTTGAGCAGTCCGGCCGCCAGGGCGCGGTCCGCGGTCGTGCGGGCCATCGCCAGGTATCCGGCGACGGCCTGGGGCGCGTGGGTGCGCAGCTGCTCGACGTGGGCGGCGACGGTGCCGGCGTCGCCGCGGGCCACCGGGCCGGTGAGGGCGGCGTCGCCGCTGCGCAGGGCGTTGTCGAGGGCGGCCGAGAGGAGGGGGCCGAGCATCCGGTCGGGGGCACCGACTCCGGCCGTGCGCAGCAGTTCCAGGGACTGGGCGACGAGCGTGACGAGGTGGTTGGAGCCCATCGCGAGGGCCGCGTGGTAGAGCGGGCGGGCCTCTTCCTCGATCCACTCGGGCTCGCCGCCCATCTCGATGACGAGGGCCTCGGCGGCGAGCCGCAGCGGCTCGGGGGCGGTGACGCCGAAGGAGCAGCCGGCGAGCCGCTCGACGTCCACCGCGGTGCCGGTGAAGGTCATCGCGGGGTGCAGGGCGAGCGGCAGGGCGCCGGCGCGGCGGGCCGGGTCGAGGACGGCGGTGCCGTGGCGGCCGGAGGTGTGGACGAGGAGCTGCCCGGGGCGGATCGCGCCGGTCTCGGCGAGGCCGGCGACCAGGCCGGGCAGGGCGTCGTCGGGGACCGTGAGCAGGACGAGCTCGGCGCGCGCGAGGACTTCGGCGGGCGGGACGAGCGGGACGTCCGGCAGCAGGGCGGCGGCCCGGCGCACGGAGGCGTCGGACACTCCGGAGGCGGCGACCGGGCGGTGCCCGGCGAGCCGGAGCGCGGCGGCGAGCGAGGGGCCGACCCGGCCCGCGCCGACGACGCCGACGGTGAGCCGGGCGGGGCGGTCCTGGGGGCTCGGGTGCTCCGGGACGAGGTGTGCGTTCACGCGGCGACGGCCTTTCGTGATGGCCTTCCGTTCCAGTCCGCGGTGGGTACCGGACGATTCCCTCGTCATGCTACGCGAGTGCGCGGCCGTCCCTCCTGGGTCTCCCCAGCCCTGTGGACAACGGAGAGCCGGGCCCGGACGGGCCTGTGGATAACCCGGGGCGGTGCCCGGTTGTGCGTCATCATCGGCGCATGACCGAGGAGAAGACGGACGACGGCGGCGGGGCCGGGGAGACCACGGCTCCGCGGGGTGGGGAGCGGGCCCGCAGGCTCGCGGCGCTGCGCGGATCGGAGCGGGTGCTGAGCGGGATCCCGCACGGCCTGACGGTCGGGGAGCGGCTGGCGCGGCTGGCCGCCGACGCCCCCGCCGCCTACGACCTGGACGCGGGGGTGGACACCTACGGGGACGGGGTGGTCGGCGAGCTGGAGCAGCGGGTCGCGGAGCTGCTCGGCACGGAGGCCGCGGCGTTCTTCCCGACGGGCACGATGGCCCAGCAGGTGGCGCTGCGGTGCTGGGCGGGCCGTACCGGCAGCCAGGTGGTGGCGCTGCACCCGCTCTCGCACCTGGAGAAGCACGAGCGCGGCGCGTACGCCGTGGTCAGTGGGTTGCGGGCGGTGCATCCCACGGACGAGCCGCGGCCGCCGACGGCCGAAGAGATCCGTGAGCTGGCCGAGCCGTTCGGGACGCTCCTCCTGGAGCTGCCACAGCGCGACGCCGGGTTCGTGCTGCCCACATGGGAGGAGCTCACGGAAGTGGTGGAGGCCGCCCGGGAGCGGGACGCGGTGGTCCATTTCGACGGGGCGCGGCTGTGGGAGTGCGTCCCGCACTTCGGCAGGGGCCTGCCGGAGATCGCCGCCCTGGCGGACTCGGTGTACGTGTCTTTCTACAAGTCGCTCGGCGGCCTGTCGGGGGCCGCGCTGGCGGGGCCGGCCGCGCTGGTGGCGGAGGCGAAGGTGTGGCGGCACCGGTACGGCGGGGAGGTCGTCCAGCAGTGGCCGGCGGCGGTGGCGGCCCTGGCCGGGCTGGATCAGGAGCTGCCGCGGCTGCCGTCGTACGTCGCGCACGCGAAGGTGGTCGCGCGGGCGCTGGCGGAGGGCTTCCGGGCCGCCGGGGTGCCGTGGTTCCGGGTCCACCCGGGGGTGCCGCACACCCACCAGTTCCAGGTGTGGCTGCCGTATCCGGCCGCGGAGCTGGAGGAGGCCGGGGTGTCGTTGGCGGAGGAGAGCGGCATATGGGTGTTCAGCCGCTGGTTCGACTCCGAGGTGCCCGGCCTCGCGGTCACCGAGGTCACGGTCGGCTCATCGGCACTGGGCTGGACGCCCGAGGCCGTCGTCGCAGCGGTCGGCGCGGTGCTGGACCGGCTCCCGGCGGGCTGCGGGGGCGGTGGCTGAGGCGGCGGGGGTGACCGGGGCGGCCGGGGCGGTGGCGGCGGGCACGGCGGGCCGGGCCGCAGGGGTGGTGGCCGGGCGCAGGAAGGCCGGCAGCGCGCTCCGCAGGGAGCGGCGGGTGGCGACGCGCCCGGCAAGGACGGCGCGGAACTGCCACCAGGTGCGGAGTTCGCGGACGGCCCGCACATCGCCCGTTCCCGGGGCGGGCGGTGCCGGCTCGTGGTGCTGGGCGGCGCGGTAGAGGTCGAGCATGTGCTGCTGGTTGGCGTTCATGGCACTCACTCTGGAACGGCCCCCGAGTGCCCGTCGCTTGGATTGACGAGGACCGTCAATTGACGGCCCGGCCTGCGATAAGAGAGGGACGATGACGGCATGAGCGTGGACATCGACATCACGGGGCTGCCGCCGGAGCGCATTCAGTTCAGCCCGTCGCCGCTGGCCGAGCTGGGGGCGATGCTGCACGCGCTGGCCGAGCCCGCGCACCACCCCGGGCTGCACGGCTGGGTCACCGCCACCGCCTCGTGTCTCAAGCCCGATCTCGCCGACCGGCTGACGGAAGCCGACTTCCTGTGGAGCTCCACGCGCTCCGATCTGCTGCTGCCGGCGGTCCCCCGGGCCACGCTCGCCGAGGAGCTGGACGACCTCGACCGGATGGACGACGAGACGTTCACCTCCGCCGCCTTCGAGATCACCTGCACGGGCGACTACGAGCGGGGCCGGCCCTCGCCCCTGGTCGACGCGCGGGAGCGGGCCCAGGTGCGGGAGCTCTCCGCCGCCCGCGGGCCGCGGCAGGCGGAGTTCACCGACCGGATGCTGACGGATCCGGCCTCCCTGCGCGCCTGGCTGCGCCGTCTCTTCGAGGACTGCGAGCAGGCGTTCTTCGCCGACAACTGGCAGCGGGTCCGCGTCCAGCTCGCCGCCGACGCCCGGCAGAAGGCGGATCTGCTGCGCCGCAAGGGCCTGGCGGACGCCCTGGCCGCGGTCTCCCCCGCCGTCTCGCTCAGCGGCGACCGGTCCCGGATCGTCGTCGACAAGCTGGTGCACGGGCGCACGACGGCGTACGGGAAGGGGGTGACGTTCCTGCCGACGGCCTTCGGCTGGCCGCACCTGTTCGCCGTCCACCGGTCCGGCTGGCAGCCGGTCATCCAGTACCCGGTGCCGGGCCCGGACCTTCCCCAGCACACGGCTCCGCAGCTGGTGCAGCAGCGGCTGGAGGCGCTCGCCCACCCGGTACGGATGCGGCTGTGCCGCCATCTGGCGCGCGGCCCGCACACCACGGGCGAGCTGGCCACCTCGTACGGGCTGACGCCGCCCGAGGTGTCCCGCCACATAGCCGTGCTGAAGAAGGCCGGGCTGCTGACGACCAGGCGGCGGGGGCGGTACGTGCTGCACCAGCTCGACCTGACGGTGGCGGCCCGGCTGGGCAGTGACTTCCTGGAGGCGGTGCTGATCTGAGGGGCCGGGCGCCCCGGCCACCACCCCGCGCCGTCACGCCTGTGGGCGTTCGGCCCCGCGCGCCACGCCTGCCGGCGCCCGGCCCCGCGCCGCTCCGCCTGTCGGCGCCCCGCCCCGCACCGCACCGCCACGCCTGCCGACGCTCCACCCCGCGCGCCACACCTACCGACCCCCCGCCCCGCGCGGGCACAGGCACGGGCACGGGCAAGAGATCGCCCCGCCCCCCGGCAGGCACCGCCCGGTGTGCTCCCCTACTGTGCCGCGCCGCCGCCCGCCCGTACGAGGCCGCTCTCGTAGGCCAGGACGACGACCTGCACGCGGTCCCGCAGGCCCAGCTTGGTGAGGATCCGCCCCACGTGGGTCTTGACCGTGGCCTCCGACAGCACGAGCCGACCGGCGATCTCGCCGTTGGACAGGCCCTGGGCCACCAGCAGCATCACCTCGCGCTCCCGGTCGGTCAGGCGGCCCAGCTCCGCGCTCGTCGGCTCGTTGCCCGTGCCGGGCAGCATGGGGGTGAAACGATCCAGCAGTCGGCGGGTCGTGCTGGGGGCCACCACGGCGTCACCGCTGTGCACGGCCCGGATCGCGCCCAGCAGGTCCGCCGGGGGCACGTCCTTGAGCATGAAGCCGCTCGCGCCGACCTTCAGCGCGGAGAAGGCGTACTCGTCCAGGTCGAAGGTGGTCAGGATCAGCACCTTCGGCGCGCCGTCCTGCTCGCAGATGCGGCGGGTGGCCTCCACCCCGTCCATGCGCGGCATGCGGACGTCCATCAGGACCACGTCCACCTCGGTGCGGGCGAGCACCTCCAGGGCCTCCGCACCGTCCCCCGCCTCGGCGACGACGTCCATGTCGGGCTGGGCGGCCAGCACCATGCGGAAGCCGGTGCGCAGCAGCACCTGGTCGTCGACGAGCATCACGCGGATCGACATGCGGGATCCCTTTCGTAGGTGTTCACGGGCCGTGGGGGTCGGCGGGCCGCGGCCGCTCGCACGGCCACCGGCACACCCGACAGGAAACCAGTGTGGGTCAGCGCGCCGGTTTGATCGGCAGCAGCACGCTGATCCGGAAGCCGCCGCCCGGCCGCGGCCCCGCGTCCAGGGTGCCTCCGACCATGCCGACGCGCTCACGCATGCCGATCAGGCCGTGCCCCATGCCGTCCACGCCCCCGGACTCGTACAGCTCGTGCTGCGCGCCCCGGCCGTCGTCCTCGACCAGCAGGCCGAGCCCGTCGTCGAAGAAGGTCAGGCGCACGGTGGCGCCCACGTCGGGGCCGCCGTGCTTGCGGGAGTTGGTCAGCGCCTCCTGCACGATGCGGTAGGCGGTCAGCTCCACGCCGCTGGGCAGCGGCCGCGGCGCGCCCTCGACCTGGAATTCCACCGGGAGGCCCGCGTTGCGCACCTGCTCCACGAGGTCGCCGATCTGTTCCACGTCGGGCTGCGGCACGTACTCGCCGCCCTCGCCGCCCTCCTCGGTGCGCAGCACGCCCAGCAGCCGGCGCATCTCGGCCAGGGCCTGGCGGCCGGTGCCGGAGATCGTCTCCAGCGCCTGTTTGGCCTGCTCGGGCGAGGCGTCCAGGACGTAGGCGGCGCCGTCCGCCTGCACCACCATCACCGAGACGTTGTGCGCGACGACGTCGTGCAGCTCGCGGGCGATCCGGGCGCGCTCGGCGACGACCGCCATCCGCGCCTGCTGCTCGCGCTCCTTCTCCAGCCGGCTGGCACGCTCCTCCAGCTGGTCCCAGTAGGCGCGCCGGGTGCGCATCGAGTCGCCGAGCACCCAGGCGAGGAGGAAGGGGACGGTCAGGAAGACGATGACGATGACGTCGTTCCGGGTTCCGGAGCTGTGCCAGCGGACCGTGCTGAGGAGGGGCGCCGCGAAGCAGCCGATCAGGGCGTAGCGGGACGCCCAGCGGGTGGTCCCGGAGGCCACCGTGTAGATGATCACCAGCATGGCGAAGTCGGCGGGGTGCGGCTGGGCGTTGAAGGTCAGCTGGGCGATCCCGGCGAGGGTCGCCAGGATCAGCATCTTCTCGGGGGCGTGCCGCCGCAGGGCGACCACCACGCACAGCACCATCGCCGAGAAGGTCGCCGCGAGTTTCTCGCTGCGGCCCGCGACTTCCTGGGCGATCATCAGCCCCGAGAAGCCGAGCAGGAGCACGGCCCAGAAGCTGTCCACACCCGTCGGGTGCCTGCGGAGAAAGTCGTAGAGACGGTGCACGTCACCCAGCGTAGGCACGCCGGGTACGTGCCGGGGTCAACCGGACGATCGATCCGTTGACGCCTCGCCTACTCCCCAAGGTGGAGGCCACCTGCCCCGCGAGGCCGCATAGCGTGGGCACATGGCAAGCGGAACAACGACATGGCGTGCCGCCACGGAGGCCGCCCTGTACGGCCCGAACGGCTTCTACCGGCGCCCCGAGGGCCCCGCGGGGCACTTCCGTACCTCCGTGCACGCCTCGGCGCTCTACGCGGGGGCGGTCGCCGAGCTGCTGCGCCGCGTCGACGAGGCGCTGGGGCACCCGGCGGAGCTGGCGTTCACGGACGTCGGCGCGGGGCGGGGCGAGCTCCTGGCCGGGGTGCTCGGGCGGACCCCGCCCGAGCTGGCGGCGCGGCTGCGCCCGTACGCCGTGGAACGCGCGGAGCGGCCGCCGGGGCTCGACGGTCGTATCACCTGGCTGAGTGACGTCCCCGACGGCGTCGAGGGGCTCCTCTTCGCCAACGAGTGGCTCGACAACGTGCCGCTGGACGTCGCCGAGACGGACGCCGAAGGCCTCGCCCGCCAGGTGCTCGTCCAGGAGGACGGCGAGGAGCTCCTCGGCGGGCCGGTGGCCGGCGAGGACGCCGCCTGGCTCGCCAGCTGGTGGCCCCTGGACGGCGCGCCCCCCGGCAGCCGCGCCGAGATCGGCCGGCCGCGCGACGCCGCCTGGGCCCGGGCCGTGGGCAGCCTCCGGGCCGGGCTGGCCGTCGCCGTGGACTACGCGCACGACCGCGCGGACCGCCCGCCCTTCGGGACGCTGACCGGCTTCCGCGACGGCCGCGAGGTGCGCCCGGTGCCGGACGGCTCGTGCGACATCACCGCCCACGTGGCCCTGGACGCGTGCGCGGGACGGGGCAGCTCCCTGCTGACCCAGCGCGCGGCGCTCCGGGCCCTCGGGGTCGACGGGAGCCGGCCGCCGCTGGCGCTCGCTTCGTCCGATCCGGCCGCTTATGTACGGGCTCTGGGGGCGGCCGGTGAGGCCGCCGAGCTGACCGCCCCGGGAGGGCTGGGCGGGTTCCGCTGGCTCGTGCAGCCCGTCGGGGACGCCTGCGCGGGGCTGGTGGGGCCCGGCGGGGGGCACCTCGCGGAGGAGGGCTGACAAACTGTCCCCCATGGCCCCAACCTCTGAGACGACAGTCGGCATCGGCGGCGCGGCGGAGAGCACCGACATGGTGCTCAACATCGGTCCGCAGCACCCGTCCACACACGGTGTGCTGCGGCTGCGGCTCGTCCTGGACGGGGAGCGGATCCAGCACGCCGAGCCGGTCGTCGGCTATATGCACCGGGGTGCGGAGAAGCTCTTCGAGGCGCGCGACTACCGGCAGATCGTCATGCTCGCCAACCGCCACGACTGGCTGTCGGCCTTCTCCAACGAGCTCGGTGTGGTCCTCGCCGTGGAGCGGATGCTCGGCATGGAGGTCCCCGAGCGCGCCGTGTGGACGCGCACGCTGCTCGCCGAGCTCAACCGGGTGCTCAACCACCTGATGTTCCTCGGCTCGTACCCGCTGGAGCTCGGCGGCATCACCCCCGTCTTCCACGCCTTCCACGAGCGCGAGCAGCTCCAGACGGTGATGGAGGAGGTCTCGGGCGGCCGGATGCACTACATGTTCAACCGCGTCGGCGGCCTGAAGGAGGACCTGCCCGCGGGCTGGCTGGGCCGCGCCCGCGACGCGGTGGCCGACGTCCGCTCCCGGATGGATGTCTACGACCGGCTGGTGCTGGGCAACGAGATCTTCCGGGGCCGTACCCGCGGCGTCGGCACGCTGTCGCGGGAGGCCGTGCACGCGTACGGGGTCAGCGGGCCCATCGCCCGCGCGTCCGGCGTCGACTTCGACCTGCGGCGCGACGAGCCCTACCTGGCCTACGGGGAGCTGCGGGACACCCTCAGGGTCGTCACCCGGCAGGAGGGCGACTGCCTGGCCCGCTTCGAGTGCCTGCTGGACCAGACCCACAACGCGCTGGAGCTGGCGGCGGCGTGCCTGGAGCGCATCGCCGACCTGCCGCCGGGCCCGATCAACCAGCGGCTGCCCAAGGTGCTGAAGGCCCCGGAGGGCGCGACGTACGCCTGGACGGAGAACCCCCTGGGCCTCAACGGCTACTACCTGGTCTCCAAGGGCGAGAAGACGCCGTACCGGCTCAAGCTCCGGTCGGCGTCGTTCAACAACATCCAGGCGCTGACCGAGCTGCTGCCCGGCACGCTCGTCGCCGACATGGTGGCGATCCTGGGCTCGCTGTTCTTCGTCGTCGGTGACATCGACAAGTAGGACCCGAGCGGCAAGCAGGCTCGGCGGAACGAAGGAACCCCGGCGGTGGCCCGCCGGGGTTCCTTCGTTCACGACGCTTCCGGGCGCTCCTAGGAGATCGCGGTGCGCAGCTCCGCCACGTCGATCTGCTCGGTCTCGTCGTGCGCGGTCAGGTCGATGACGTCCTCTTCGGCGTCCCCCGCGGCGGCGTCGCCCGCCTGGGCGAGGGCTTCCTCGCCGACGACGTCCGCGAGGTCCGTCTCCTCGACGGGCCGGGCGGCCGGGGCCGGCTTCTGGGTGCCGAAGAAGTCGAAGCCGCCCGTGGCGCGCGAGGCGGGACGCCGCGCGGCCTGCGGCGGCACCGGCAGGGCCGCGGCGGCGGGCCGGACGGCGGGGGCGCCGGCGGGCTCCGCCGCGGGCTGCTCCTCGCCGCGGGCCGGGGCGCGGTCCTCGGTGGTCCCGGGTGCCGGGTCCTCGACGGCCTTGAGGGCCGGGGTGGCCCGGGGCACGCCGGTGGCGGCGACGGGCCGGAGCGCGGGCTCGTCCCCCTCGCGGGCCTGCGCCGGGCCGTTGAGCCGCTTCGGCTCGTTGACCTCGGCCGGGCTCTGCGGCTGCCGGCGTCCGGCCTTGCGCTCCAGGTCGTGGAGGGCCTCGGCGGCCGCGCGGTACGCGGACGCGGGGACGGCCGGCCCGGACGCGGCGGCCGCGAGCTCCTTGACGGACCGCAGCCCCGGGCTCTGGGCGAGCCGGCGGCCCTCCAGCGCCCGGGCGCGCCCGGTCTCGGCGGCGGCGTAGCGGCGCAGCAGGTCGGCGTGCTCGGTGCGCAGCCGGGCCAGCTCGGAGCGCTTGCCCCGCAGCTTGGTCTCGGCACCGGACCGGGCGGCACGGGCCTCTTCGAGCTCGGTCTCCAGCTCGGCTATGCGCTCCTCGGTCTTCCACTCCTCCCGGGTGCGGGCGGCGGTGAGCTGGGCGACCCGCTTTCCGGCGGATTGGTCCCAACGGCGCATCAGCACGGCACCGACCACCGCGGCGGCGGCAGCCGCCGCGGCGAGGCCCCGGATGACGACCGTTTCACCTACCACCCAGGCACCGGCGGCGCAGGCGACCGATGTCGCGGCGACCGTCGATGGGGGAAGAAGCCTGTGCAGGGATGGCGAATGGCGATGGCGTCCTCGTGGCATGGCCTGAAACTTACCGTGCGTCGCCGCGGGAGTGGGACTCCCCCACCAAACTCGTCCTTTGATCTTACTTTTTCCCTGCCCCTTCCGTTCTTCAGCCGCTAGTTCGTCAGCAGTCGCTTGTCCTTGAGGTAGCGGGCGGCGACATCCGCGGGCTTGAGGCGCTCCGTGTCGACCTTCTTGTTGAGTTCGGTGAGATCGGCGGTGGTCAGCACCCGGGTGAGCTTGGCGAGGGCATCGGTGACGTTCTGCGCGCCCGCCTTCTTCGCATTCACCACGGGCAGGACGTTGTCGGAGTTCTGGAGGTTCTTGTCGTCCTTGAGGAGCACGAGATCGAACTGTTCGAGCGTGGCGTCCGTGGTGGTGGTCAGGAGCATCTGGGCCTTGCCGTCCTTGACCGCCTGCTTGGCCTGCGTGCTGCCGA
Organism: Streptomyces sp. NPDC046215; assembly: GCF_040646215.1. Lineage (NCBI taxonomy): Bacteria > Bacillati > Actinomycetota > Actinomycetes > Kitasatosporales > Streptomycetaceae > Streptomyces > Streptomyces sp. NPDC046215. Next base: position 15,151 of record NZ_JBEYZW010000079.1, read on the forward strand.
CCTCCAGGGGGGCGATGCCCGTGATGCCGATGCCGTAGGTCTTCTCCAGGCCCGGCTGGCAGAAGGGCCGCTGGGGGCATTCGTCACCCGCCGCGAGCTTGACCTTCTGCTGCGACTTTCCCAGATCGGAAAGGGTCTTGAGCTGGTGTTTCTCCGCGAACTCCCGTGTTACCGCGAAGGCGTTCTGGTCGACCGCCCGGCCCGGGTCGAGCACCTTGAGACCGCGCGGCTCGGCGAGTTTCCGCAGGGCCTTCACCGTGGCCTCGGCATCGGCGGAGGCGACCGCCGGAGCGTCCTTGCCGTTCTGCTTCCTGTTCAGGAATTCGGCGAGCGTGGCCGCATACTCCGGGACCACATCGATGTCGCCCTTCTCCAGCGCCGGTTCGTACAACTCACGGGCGTCGACCGTAGTGATCTTGGTCGAATATCCGGCGTCCCTCAGCAGCGCCGCGTATATCTCGGCGAGCACCCTGGACTCGGTGAAGGACGCCGATCCGACGACCAGCGAACCCTGCCCGGGCTTGGCGGAATTACCCCCTCCACCGGACTTCTCCAGGCTGTCGCCGGCGCACCCGGCGAGTCCTGCGGCCAGGGCCGTGGCAGCGGCCGCCGCCGACAGGGCGCGGGTGGGCCACGCTCGGCGCGGGGACCTGCTCATGTGGGGCTCTCCATCCGTTCGGCCGCCGCCCGGGCGGGCGGACACGCGCTTGGTCAGACGTCGGAAAGGCGGCGCCGCCGCCCGGGGTCCAGCAGCCGCTTCAGCAGGACGAACACTCCCTCGACCAGCAGAGCGAGCACCGCGACCAGCAGGGCCCCCGCCACCACCTGCGCGGTATCGGTGAGCCGGAAACCCGCGGTGATGATCCGGCCGAGGCCCCCGCCGCCGGCCAGGGCGGCGATCGTGGTCGTCGCCACGACCTGGACGGCCGCGGTCCGCACCCCGGTCATGATCAGGGGGAACGCCAGCGGCAGCTCGACGCGGCCGATCAGTTGACGGCCCGTCATCCCCATGCCGCGGGCGGCCTCGACCACGTCACGGTCGACCTCGCGCATGCCCACATAGGCGTTGGTCAGCATCGGCGGGATCGCGAAGAGCACCAGCGCGATGATCGTGGGCCAGGACCCGTACGTGCCCAGCGGGCTGAGCAGCAGGAGCACCAGCACCGCGAACGTCGGCACCGCGCGGCCCGCGTTGGAGAGGTTGACCGCCAGCGCGCCGCCGCGGCCCACGTGCCCCAGCACCACGGCCACGGGCAGCGCGATCGCGCAGGAGATCGCCAGGCACACCACGGTCAGGTACAGGTGCTCCGACAGGCGGTGCCACACCCCGTCCGCGCCGGACCAGTGCGCTCCGGTGGCCAGCCACGTCCACGTCCGCTCGACGACGCCCATCAGAGAGCCTCCTTCCCCACCGCGGCCACGGCGGCGGGCCGTCTCCCGGCGGGTATCCCGCCGGGCTTGTGCCGCCGCTGCTTCTTCTTCCGCGCCCAGGGCGTCAGCAACCGCTGCAGGAGCAGCAGGGCGAGATCCGCCGCCACCGCCAGCGCCACGCAGAGCACCGACGCGGTGAGCACCTGCGCCTTGAAGTAGCTGTGCAGGCCTTCGTAGACGAGGTTGCCCAGACCGCCGTGGCCGATGATCGCGCCGATGGTGGTGAGCGAGATCGTGGAGACCGTGGCGATCCGCAGGCCCGCCATCAGGGCGGGCAGCGCCAGCGGCAGCTCCACCGCGAACAGCAGCCGCACCGGCCCGTACCCCATGCCGCGCGCCGCCTCCCGGACCTCCTCCGGCACCGAGGCGAGCCCGGCCAGGATGTTCCGCACGAGAATCGTCAGGGCGTAGAGCACCAGGCCCGTCACCACGGAGGCCGCCGTCAGCCCGAGGACCGGGACCAGCAGCGAGAACATGGCCAGGGACGGCACGGTGTACAAGACCGTGGTCACCCCGAGGACCGGGCCGGCGACCCGGCGCCATCTGCGGGCCAGCAGCGTCAGCGGAAAGGCCACGAGCAGGGCGATCACCACCGAGACGAGCGTGATGCCGATGTGCTGGAGCGTGGCGTCCGTCAGCTCCTGGCCGCGGGTACGCAGGTATTCACCGCAGATCCAGTCGTTGGCGACCAGGCAGTTCGGCTCCGCCATGCGCTCTCACCTCCCCCTGGGCCTTGACCGTCGGTTACCAGCGACCCTAACCCCGGGCACTGACATTCGAGTCCGGCGCCACACAACGGCAACAATGTCGGGAGGCAGAACGGCCAGAATGGGGAACCATGATCCGCTTCGAGCACGTCAGCAAGCGCTACGCCGACGGCACCACCGCCGTGGACGACCTGTCCTTCGAGGTGGCCGAGGGAGAGCTGGTCACGCTCGTCGGGCCGTCGGGCTGCGGCAAGACCACGACCATGAAGATGGTCAACCGGCTCATCGAGCCCACCAGCGGCCGGATCTTCCTCGACGGCGAGGACATCGCCTCGGTCGACCCGGTCGAGCTGCGCCGCCGGATCGGCTACGTCATCCAGCAGGTCGGCCTCTTCCCGCACAAGACGGTGCTGGAGAACACCGCGACCGTCCCGCACCTGCTGGGCTGGCAGCGCAAGAAGGCCCGCGCCCGCGCCGCCGAGCTGCTGGACCTGGTGGGCCTCGACCCGGCCGTCTACGGCGACCGCTACCCCGAGCAGCTCTCGGGCGGGCAGCGCCAGCGGGTCGGCGTGGCCCGCGCGCTGGCCGCCGACCCGCCCGTCCTCCTGATGGACGAGCCCTTCGGCGCGGTCGACCCGGTGGTCCGCGAACGGCTCCAGACCGAGTTCCTGCGGTTGCAGTCGCAGGTCCGTAAGACCGTCCTCTTCGTCACGCACGACATCGAGGAGGCCGTGCGGCTCGGTGACCGCATCGCGGTCTACGGCGAGGGCCGCATCGAACAGTTCGACCCGCCGGCGGCGGTCCTGGGCACCCCCGCCACCCCTTACGTCGCGGACTTCGTCGGCGCCGACCGCGGCCTGAAGCGGCTGTCGGTCACCTCCATCGAGCCCGGCGACCTGGAGCAGCCCCCGGTCCTCCACCTCGACGACCCCGTGGACCGCGCCGCCGCCCGGCTCACCGCCGAGGGCGGCCGCTGGGCCGTGGTCCTGGACCACTCCGACGGCCTGCACGGGTGGGTCTCCGCCGACGCGCTCCACGGTGCCGCCGGCGGCACCGTGGCCGACCACTCGCGCCGCATGGACGCATGGCTGCCCGTGGGCGCCTCGCTCAAGCAGGCGTTCAGCACGATGCTCCAGCACGACGCGGGCTGGATCGCGGTCCTCGACGGCGAACGGGCCGATCACTTCCTGGGCGTCCTCACCCCGGCCCGCCTCCACGAGGCGCTGCGCCGCTCGATCGACGCGGACGCCCGGGGGGCGGCCAGGGCGGATGTGGCTCTGGAGACAGTGGCCGACGCGTAGAGCCTCCGGCGGGGGCCGCCGACGAAACGGGGCGCCTGGTGGGTTCAGGTGTCTGCGGCGCCCTGCCCTGCCGGGGGCGCCTGCGGGCGCGTTGTGGCTGGTCGCGCAGTTCCCCGCGCCCCTTTCGGGGCGCCGCTGCCGTCCCTACGCCGGTGCCGTCCCCGCGTCGCCCCGTTCCTCGTCGTCGTCCTCCGGGAGGCGGCATACGCGCTCCAGGAAGAGGGCCGCGATCACCACGCAGACCCCGGCCACCACCGACATGGCCGCGTAGATCACCTGGTCGCGGCGGATGGAGGTATCCACCCCGTCGATGAGGAGGAAGGCGCCCACCCCGCCGTACATGCCCGCCACCAGTGCCGCGACCAGCGCGCTCGCCTGGCCGAAGACCACCGCGCGGGCCGCGACCAGCGGGTCGACGCCCTTCGCGCCGGGGCGCCGCTCGCGCTGGGCCTTCAGCCGGGAGCGCAGCGAGAGGGCCGTCGCGGCCAGGACGGCGGCGATGACCGCCAGCACGATGGGCGCGGCCACGGGCACGCTCGGCAGCGTGCCGTACGCGTCCCACAGCCGGGCGCCCGCCCAGGACACCACTCCGGCCACGGCGAACAGCCCGGCCAGCACCCTGACCCGCAGTTGCCTCACTGGGCCGCTCCTCCGGAAGATCGAAGCACCGGGCTGTCGCCTCTCATCTCATACGTCCCTCAGCGCACGGAAACTACACCGGCCCAACGCCTACTCGGGCAGTCGGAGTTCCAGGTCGACCCGGGGGGCCACCCCGTCCCGGCCGACGCCGGCCAGCAGCTCGGACACCGGACCGCGCCCGGGGACGACGGCCTCCGGATCCACGTCGTACCACGGCGCCAGCACGAAGGCACGCTCGTGGACGCGCGGGTGGGGCAGGGTCAGCACGGGATCGTCGGAGACGACGTCCTGGTAGCTGACGATGTCGACATCGAGGGTCCGGGGGCCCCAGCGCTCGTCCCGCACCCGCTCGAAGGCTTCCTCGATCGCGTGGCCGCGCTCCAGCAGCGACGACGGCGGGAGCGTGGTCTTCACCAGCACCACGGCGTTGTAGTACGAGGGCTGCGTCCGCGGGTCGACGCCCCACGGCTCCGTCTCGTAGACCGGGGACACGGCCTTGACCCGCAGGCCGGGGGTGTCCTCCAGCGCGTCGATCGCGCCCTGGAGGGTCTCCAGGCGGTTGCCGAGATTGCTGCCCAGGGAGATCACGGCGCGCTGCGGGTTGCTCAGCGTCACGTCGGCGGCGTCCACCTGCTCCATCACGGAGGCGGGCACCGGCTGCACGGTCGGGTCGCTGCTGCTCATACTCGGCTCCGGGTAATAGTGATCGTCACATCGTCAAAAGGCACGGTGATCGGAGCGTCCGGCTTGTGGACGACCACCTCGACCTCCCGTACCGCGTCGTGCTTGAGACACTGCTCGGCGATCCGCTCGGCGAGGGTCTCGATGAGGTCCACGGGCTCGCCCTGGACGACGTCGACGACCTCCTCCGCCACCACGCCGTAGTGCACGGTCTTCGCGAGGTCGTCGTCGGCCGCGGCGGGCCGGGTGTCCAGACTCAGCACCAGGTCCACGATGAAGGTCTGGCCCTCCTCGCGCTCCCGGGGGAACACCCCGTGGTGCCCGCGAGCCTTCAAGCCGCGCAGCGCGACACGATCCACACGAATCACTCCTGCTGGTCGTCGGTATGGCGCGGGCGCACCGCCGCCGGTACGCCGCCCGTCCCCCGCCCTCGGCCGGGGTACCCACTTCGAATCTACCTGCGAGCACCGACAGCTTTCGCACATGAACGCCGAGCGATCCTGCCGATATCTCTCGACATTTCAGGACGAAGGCGGATACCTACGAGAGTGTGGACACTCCGGACAGTACGGACAAGGGCCACCGGTGCCGCCGACCGGCTCGCGCCACGACTGCCCCCGAACCGCGCCCTCCACCCCTACCCTGCGGACGAGCAGCCCGAACGGGTGGCCGCCACCTCCCGGCAGTGACGCACCACACTGACGGGAACCCGCCCGGTCAGGCCCCGGCGCCGCCGTCCGGGCCGGCCGGCCCGTCCGCGGCGTCGGGGCCGTCCTCCTCGTCCTCGCGCCCGGCGAGCACCGGCGAGCCGTGGTGCGACCACACCTTCCACTGCTCGCCGACCCGCCGGAAGACGTTCGTCGCCACGACGAGCTGCCCGACCAGCGGGCCCAGCTCGCCCTCCTCCTCGGCCGGGCCGCCGCTGAGGATGTTCTCCGTGCACGTCACCAGCGCCGTGTCACCGGCCACCGCGACCTCGACGTCCGTCAGGAAGAACTGGATGTAGTCGGTGCTCGCCATGATCAGCGCGTAGGAGCGGAGCACCTCGGCCCGTCCCCGCAGCACCGGCCACCCCGGGTGCACACAGGACACCTCGATGCCGTCAGCGCCGCTGTCGTCCAGCCAGAGCTCCCCCATGGCCGTGGTGTCGCCGCGCTCCACCGCCTCGTACAGGGCGGTGTTGGCGAGCTCGACCCGCTCGCTGTCCGTACGAGCGGGGCTCACACGGCCCCCTCGGCGCCGGCGCCGCGCGCCGTGCGCGCCGCCTCCGCCGCTTCCTCTACGGCCCGCACCACCCGCACCGCGTCCGCGCTCGCCCGGACCTCGTGCACCCGCACCGCCCACGCGCCCTCGCGCGCGGCGATCGCCGACACCGCCGCCGTCGCCGCGTCCCGCTCCCGGGCCGGCGGGGGGCTGCCCTCGTCCCCGGCCAGCACCCGGCCCAGGAACCGCTTGCGGGAGGCCGCCACCAGCACCGGACGGTCCAGCTCCGCCCGGAGCCGGGCCAGCTGGGCGACGAGGGCCAGGTCGTGCTCGGCGTTCTTCGCGAAGCCCAGCCCGGGGTCGATCACCACCCGGTCCGGGTCGACGCCCCCGGCGATCACCGCGTCCAGCCGCTGCCGCAGTTCGGCGAGGACCTCGCCGACCACGTCCGTGTACACCGCGCGGCTGTTCATGTCGGCGCTGAAGCCGCGCCAGTGCATCACCACGAAGGGCACTCCGGCAGCGGCCACCACCGGCACCATCGCCGGGTCCGCGAGGCCCCCGCTCACGTCGTTGACCAGCACGGCGCCGGCCGCGACGGCCGCCTCGGCGACCGAGGCGCGCATGGTGTCCACGGACACCCGCACCCCCTCGCCGGCCAGCCCGCGGACCACCGGGATGACCCGGCGCAGCTCCTCGGCCTCGTCCACCCGCGGCGCCCCCGGCCGGGTGGACTCGCCGCCCACGTCGACCAGGTCGGCACCCCCGGCGACCAGGTCCAGGCCCCGCTTGACGGCCACCTCGGTGTCGAACCAGCTACCGCCGTCGGAGAACGAATCAGGCGTGACGTTGACCACGCCCATCACCGCACAGCGGTCCCACTCCGGCAGACCGACGGGCCCGAATCGACCGCGCAACGTACTCATGCCCACCAGCCTAGGGCGTGCCGCACCGGCCGCGCCGCCCGCCCGGAAGCCGACCGGCGCGTGACCGGCGCGCCCGCCGTACGGCCGGGGTCCGGATACGGCGAAGGCCCCGCCCGGACGAGCCCCGCGAGGGGGCACTTCCGGACAGGGCCTCCCGGCCACCGTCACTCGCTCACGCGGCGCGCGTGACCTCCGAGGCCGAGACCTTCTCGTCGTCGTGCTCGCACGGCTTCGGCTCGGCCGGGCGGCGACGCCAGGGGCGCGGCATCGACAGCGTCACGAAGCCCTCGGCCTGCATCATCGCGAAGCCGATGCGCGGCAGGTCGCGACTGTTGGGGAAGACCACGAAGCGCGGCTCCCAGCGCGGCCGGAACTTCTCGTTGAACTTGTACAGCGACTCGATCTGGAACCAGCGCGAGAGGAAGATCAGCAGCCCGCGCCAGCCGCGCAGCACCGGGCCGGCGCCCAGGCGCTCACCGCGCTCCAGCGCCGAGCGGAACATCGCGAAGTTCAGCGACACCTGCTTGATCTTCAGCTCGGGCGCGGCCTGCAGGGAGGCGACGATCAGCAGCTCGTTCATGCCGGGGTCGGCGCTGCGGTCGCGGCGCATCAGCTCCAGCGACATGCCGTCCGGGCCCCACGGCACGAAGTGCTGCATGGCCTTGAGGTCCCCGTACGGGCCGGGCTCCTCGCCCTCCTCCGGGGCCTTGTGGGCGGTGGCGATGACGGCGTCCAGGTCCTTGGGGTCGCCGATGCGGCCCAGGGCCATGGAGAAGCCGCGCTCGGTGTCGGTGTCGCGCCAGCCGTCGGCGGCCTGCTGGACGACCGCGAGCTCCTCGGCGCTCAGGTCGCCGACGCGCCGCACCTTGGTGGTGTAGCCGTTGCGCTCGATGCGCTTGACCATCTGGCGGACGTTTCGCATCGAGCGGCCGGTGAGGGTGAAGTCGGGGACGTCGACGATCGCCTCGTCGCCCAGCTCCAGCGCGTCCAGGCCGGTCTCGCGGGTCCACACCTCGCCGCCGGTCTCGCTGCAGCCGTTGACGGCGGGCGTCCAGGAGTGGCGCTTGGCCAGGATCATGAACTGCTCTATGGCGCCCGGCCACGCCTCGACGTCGCCGATCGGGTCACCGCTGGCGAGCATGACGCCGGAGACGACGCGGTAGGTGACGGCGGCCTTGCCCGACGGGGAGAAGACGACGCTCTTGTCGCGGCGCAGCGCGAAGTGGCCGAGGGAGTCGCGGGCGCCGTGCTTGGCGAGCAGCTCCCGCAGCCGGTCCTCGTCCTCCTCGGTGAGCACGGCGGCCGGGTGCTCCGGCCGGAAGGCCAGGTACGCGGTGGTCGCGATGGTCAGCAGGCCGAGGGCGCCGAGGGAGTAGCCGACGGTGTAGTCGACGCCACCGGTGTAGCGGATCGAGCCCTCGAAGCCGAAGAGGCCCCAGACGACGTGCTCGATCTGCTCCAGCACCGGCGGGTTGCCGACCATCTTGTCGGCGTGCGAGCCGACGATCACCCAGCCGAGGCCGAAGCTGGCCGCGCCCATGAGGATGAAGTTGGCGAGCGCCTTCCAGCGGCTGCGCGGGTCCGGCAGCGCGGCGAAGGACTTCTTGTGCCGCAGCAGGTAGACGAAGAGCAGCAGCGTCAGCGCGGTACCGAGACGGGAGTGCTGGTAGATCAGCTGCGCGGCGGCGCCGACGGGCAGGACGAGCACGGCGGCCAGCCAGGCGCGCTGCTTGGCGCGCTTGAGGCCGTGGGCGAGCATCAGCAGCAGGATGCCGACGATGATCGAGCCGGCCGCGGCCAGCTGCGTGACGGTGCCGGGGAGCACCTCGGAGAGCGTGTGCATCCTGCTCCACCGGTACCGGGGGACGACCCCGGCCACGATGTCCGCCAGACCGATGAGCGCGGCGACCGTGCCCACGACGGCAGGCACGTTCTCGGGCTTTGGCCCTCTGACGATGCGCCCGAGCCTCGACAGTCGCTGGGTCCCCTCGGGAACCCCATCGGACTTTTTGCCATCTACCCTGACAGACATCTCTTCCCGTCGTCCTGTCGAGTGGACCTGCGCCGTTTGGCGGCAGCGCCCGGACTTTATGCGCCCTGTAGGACGACGGTTTCGGGGTTGAGGTTCCGCCGGGGGCCGAGCCCGGAAAGAAGTAACCATTCCGCGACCCTGTGCCGGGTCGCTCGGCAGAAAGCACCTCATGGGTCTCACCAGCATGGCGGTTCTGCTGCTTGCCATAGCGGCGGCGGTAGTGCTCTTCGCTTTGACCATTTGGCTCTGGCCCCGACTGGGCAAGAAGAGCATCGGGGCCGTTCTCGCCCGGGTGGGCATGTTGCTCGCCACCCAGCTGACGCTCTTCGCGGCCGTCGGCCTCTGGGCCAACCAGTCCTTCGGCTTCTACGGCTCCTGGGCCGACCTCTTCGGTCAGGTCAAGGAAGAGGGCATCGTCGTCGACCACAGCGCCGCGGACAACCGGGTGCAGGTCGTGGGCACCCAGCCGGTCAAGGTGCCGCGCGGCAACGTCCCGCGCGCCGGCGGCAAGATCGAGAAGATCAACATCGCGGGCATCGAGTCGAAGATCAGCGGTCCGGCGTACGTCTATCTGCCGCCGGAGTACTTCCAGCCGGAGTACGCGAAGAAGACCTTTCCCGCCTCGGTCGTCCTGACGGGCTACCCGGGCACGTCCGAGGCCCTCATCAAGGGTCTGGACTACCCGGTGCGGGCGCACAAGCTCGCCAAGGCGAAGAAGATGCAGCCCACCATTCTGGTGATGATGCGCCCCTCCGTCGTGGGCCAGCGGGACACCGAATGCATCAACATACCCAACGGCCCGCAGGCCGAGACCTTCTTCACGAAGGACCTGCGGAAAGCCATCTCCCAGCACTACCGCGTCGGTGACAAGGCCGCGAACTGGGGAATGATCGGCAACTCCACCGGCGGCTACTGCGCCTTGAAGATCGCGATGCGCAACCCCGACGCCTTCGGCGCGGCGGCCTCGCTCTCCGGCTACTACAAGGCCCTGCAGGACCCCACGACCGGTGACCTCTTCGGCGGCAACAAGAAGCTGGAGAAGGAGAACGACGTGCTGTGGCGGCTGAAGAACGTGCCGACCCCGCCCATCTCCGTGCTGGTGACCACCAGCAAGCAGGGCGAGCACAACTACAAGGACACCATGAAGTTCATCGAGGCCGCCAAGGGCTCCGCCCGGGTCTCCTCGATCGTCCTGGACAGCGGCGGCCACAACTTCAACACCTGGCGCCGTGAGCTGAACCCGACGCTCCAGTGGATGGCCGGCCGCCTCCAGGCGTAAGCGCTCCGCAGGCGGAAGTCGGGCGCATTGCCTGCGGGCACATCGTGCCTGGTCGCGCAGTTCCCCGCGCCCCTTCGGGCGCGGGTCGACCACACCGGACTACGCCGAGCCCGTTCAGCGGGCCATGATCAGACTCATCGCCTCGGCGCGGGTGGCGGGGTCCCGCAGCTGGCCCCGCACCGCCGACGTCAGCGTCTTCGCGCCGGGCTTGCGGATGCCGCGCATGGACATGCACATGTGCTCGCACTCGATCACCACGACCACGCCGCGCGGCTCCAGGATCTCCATCAGCGAGTCGGCGATCTGCGTGGTCAGCCGCTCCTGCACCTGCGGCCGGCGGGCGTAGACGTCCACCAGCCGGGCCAGCTTAGACAGGCCCGTGATCTTGCCGCTCGTCGACGGGATGTAGCCGACGTGCGCCACGCCGTGGAAGGGCACCAGGTGGTGCTCGCACGTGCTGTAGACCTCGATGTCCTTGACGAGCACCATCTCGTCGTGGCCCAGGTCGAACGTCGTGGTCAGCACCGACTCCGGCTCCTGCCACAGCCCCGCGAATATCTCCTTGTACGCGCGCGCCACGCGGGCCGGCGTCTCCCGCAGCCCCTCCCGGTCGGGGTCCTCGCCCACGGCGAGGAGCAGCTCCCGTACGGCGCTCTCGGCCCGCTTCTCGTCGAACGCGCCGATGGAGTCCTCGGCGTCCAGCGTCACCGGGTCGGTCATGGGGTTGCCTCGTTCTCTCGTACGTGCACACAGGCCGGGAGCGGCCGGAAATGCGGAATGCCGCGTCCCCAGGCTAAAACCTGGGTGACGCGGCATCCATTCCGGGCCCTGGGTCAGGGACCGGGCCGATCAGCCGGCTCAGACCTCCGGACGGGGCTCGTCCGGGAGGTCGACCGTCTCGACGCTCTGGCCGCCGTTGCTCGGTGCGAGCTCCTTGGGGGAGATCACCGGCGGGCGGGTCGAGGGCGTACGGCGCGAGGAGCCGGTCCACGCCGGGCGGGCCGGGCGCTTCACGATGTGCTTGAAGACCTCGGCGATCTCCTCCTTGTTCAGCGTCTCCTTCTCCAGGAGGGCCAGAACCAGGTTGTCGAGAACGTCGCGGTTCTCGACGAGGATCTCCCACGCTTCGTTGTGCGCGGTCTCGATGAGCTTCTTGACCTCTTCGTCGACCAGGGCGGCGACCTCTTCGGAGTAGTCGCGCTGGTGCGACATCTCCCGGCCCAGGAACGGCTCGCTGTTGTCCGAGCCGAACTTGATCGCACCCAGCCGCTCGGTCATGCCGTACTGCGTGACCATCGCGCGGGCCGTGGCGGTGGCCTTCTCGATGTCGTTCGCGGCACCCGTGGTCGGGTCGTGGAAGACGAGCTCCTCGGCCGCGCGGCCGCCCAGCATGTACGCGAGCTGGTCGAGCATCTCGTTGCGCGTGGTGGAGTACTTGTCCTCGTCGGGCAGGACCATGGTGTAGCCGAGCGCACGGCCGCGGGACAAGATCGTGATCTTGTGCACCGGGTCGGAGTTCGGCGACGCCGCCGCCACCAGGGCGTGACCGCCCTCGTGGTACGCGGTGATCTTCTTTTCCTTGTCGCTCATGATCCGGGTCCGCTTCTGCGGTCCGGCCACGACACGGTCGATCGCCTCGTCCAGCGAGTGGTTGTCGATCAGCTTCTTGTCGCTGCGGGCCGTCAGCAGGGCGGCCTCGTTCAGCACGTTGGAGAGATCGGCACCGGTGAAGCCGGGGGTGCGCCGGGCGACGGCCGAGAGGTCGACGTCCGGGGCGACCGGCTTGCCCTTCTGGTGAACCTTGAGGATCTCCAGGCGGCCCTGCATGTCCGGACGGTCGACGGCGATCTGCCGGTCGAAACGGCCCGGGCGCAGCAGCGCCGGGTCGAGGATGTCCGGGCGGTTGGTGGCGGCGATCAGGATGACGCCGCCCTTGACGTCGAAGCCGTCCATCTCGACCAGGAGCTGGTTGAGGGTCTGCTCCCGCTCGTCGTGACCGCCGCCGAGGCCCGCGCCGCGGTGCCGGCCGACGGCGTCGATCTCGTCGACGAAGACGATGGCCGGGGCGTTGGCCTTGGCCTGCTCGAAGAGGTCACGGACGCGCGAGGCGCCGACACCCACGAACATCTCGACGAAGTCGGAGCCGGAGATCGAGTAGAAGGGGACGCCCGCCTCGCCGGCGACGGCACGCGCCAGCAGGGTCTTGCCCGTACCGGGCGGGCCGTAGAGCAGCACACCCTTGGGGATCTTGGCGCCGACGGCCTGGAACTTCGCCGGCTCCTGGAGGAACTCCTTGATCTCGTGGAGCTCCTCGACCGCCTCGTCGGACCCGGCCACATCGGCGAAGGTCGTCTTGGGGGTGTCCTTGGTGATCAGCTTGGCCTTGGACTTCCCGAACTGCATGACGCGGGAGCCGCCGCCCTGCATCTGGTTCATCAGGAACAGGAAGACCACGACGATGAGGACGAACGGCAGCAACGACAGCAGGACACCGATGAACGGGTTCTGCTTCGACGTCGAGACGTTGTACCCCTCCGGGATCATGTTCTTCTCGGCGTTGGCCTGCAGGGTCTTGGCCAGATCGACACCCTGGATGTCGATGTAGTTGGCCTGGACCTTACTGCTGCCCTTGACCTTCTGGCCGTCCTTGAGCTCGACCTTGATCTTGTTCTCGTCGCCGGTGGTCAGCTCGGCCGATTTCACCTGGTCCTTGGCGATCGCCTGCACGACCTGGCTGGTGTCCACCGACTTGTAGCCGCCGGACGAGCCGACGACCTGCATCAACACGACCACGGCGAGGACGGCCAGCACGATCCACATGACCGGCCCACGGAAGTAGCGCTTCACGTCCATCCATACGGGGCGCGAGCGCCCCGTCCCTCCTGCCACAGTGAGGCACGGCTGCCCCGTGCGGGGTGCCTGTGCGTACGGTGTTCTGCTCGACCTTGCGGTGTAGAAAAAGAATGCTTGAAAAGACTGACCTTCGGACGGTACCCCAGCATTGTCACCTGACGCTGCCGCAGACGGTCAACCAACCCGCCTTCCCATGCTCCAACGGCGGAAACCGTCGGTCGGTTCCCGCCTTGGAGAAAGCCCGTCCGGGGCCGGGGGCCCTAGCCGCCGTAGACGTGCGGCGCGAGGGTGCCCACGAAGGGGAGGTTGCGGTACTTCTCGGCGAAGTCGAGACCGTAGCCGACGACGAACTCGTTGGGGATGTCGAAGCCGACCCACTTCACGTCGATGGCAACCTTGGCCGCCTCCGGCTTGCGCAGGAGCGTCACGACGTTGAGGGAGGCGGGCTCCCGGGAGCCGAGGTTCGACAGCAGCCAGGACAGCGTCAGGCCGGAGTCGATGATGTCCTCGACGATCAGGACGTCCTTGCCCTTGATGTCGGTGTCGAGGTCCTTGAGGATCCGGACCACTCCGGAGGACTGGGTGCCCGCACCGTACGAGGACACGGCCATCCAGTCCATCGTCACGGGGGTGGACAGCGCACGCGCCAGGTCCGCCATCACCATCACGGCGCCCTTGAGGACACCGACGATGAGCAGGTCCTTGCCCGCGTACTCCGCATCGATCTTCGCGGCCAGCTCAGCCAGCTTGGCGTCGATCTCTTCCTTGGTGATGAGCACCGACTTGAGGTCGGTGCCCATGTCCTTGTCGTCCACGCGCCACTCTCGTTTGTTTACGGCTCATCCGGCTTGTTCGAGGAGAGCCAGGGCTCATTCGTGCTCGTTCGAATCAGCCCTGCCGGAGCACCAGTCTGCCACCCTGCCTGCGGACCGCGACGCGCCCGGGCAGATTGATGGCCCCCTGGCCGCGCCAGCCGGTGATCAGCCGGTCGACTTCCTCGATGTGCCGGGCGAAGAGCGAACCGGCCGGTGAGCCCGCCGAGATGGCCGCGCGCCGCAGGACCCGGCGGCGGACGGCGGGGGGCAGCGCGAAGAGCTTGGCGGCCTCCAGGGCGCCGCTGTCGTCCCGCACGGACGGCTCGACGGCGGCGGCCCAGCCGTCGAGGGCGTCGGCGTCGTCCCGGGAGAGCTGGGCGGTGCGGGCGAGGGCCTCGACCACGCCCTTGCCGAGCGCCTTCTCCAGGACGGGCAGCGCTTCGTGGCGGACCCGGGAGCGGGTGTAGGCCGGGTCGGCGTTGTGCGGGTCGTCCCAGACGGGCAGGGACTGGACCATGCACGCCTTGCGGGCGGTCTGGCGATCGAGGCCCAGGAACGGCCTGCGGTAGCGGCCGTCCCTGCCGGAGGCGACGGCCATGCCGGAGAGCGAGCGGATGCCCGAGCCGCGGGCGAGGCCGAGCAGGACCGTCTCCGCCTGGTCGTCGCGGGTGTGGCCGAGCAGGATCGCCGCGGCGCCGTGCCGCTCCGCGGCGGCGTCCAGGGCGGCGTAGCGGGCGTCACGGGCGGCGGCCTCGGGGCCGCCCTCCCTGCCGACGGCGACCGTGACGGCTTCGACGGGGTCGAGGCCGAAGGCGGCCAGCCGGCTGACGACCTCGGCGGCGCGGAGGTCGGAGCCGTCCTGGAGGCCGTGGTCGACGGTGACCCCGCCGGCCCGGATGCCGAGTTTGGGAGCCTCGAAGGCGAGGGCCGAGGCCAGCGCCATGGAGTCGGCGCCGCCGGAGCAGGCGACGAGGACGAGCGGCGGCCGGCCGGTGGCGCCGGACGGGACGGGGGGGACGGATGCGGGTGAGGTGGGGGTGAGGACGTCGTGGAGTACGCGGCGGACCGCCAGGCGTATCGCGGCGACCGCGGGATGTGGACCCATGTCCGTGTGTCCAATCGTTCCATATGGAGATCGTTCGGAGCTGCGCGAGCTTCCAGGCTTCAGTCACGCTGTGTGCGTCGATGGTGACAGAAGCGAGCCATTACCCGAGCATCGCACGCCCACCCCTGGCCCACGGTCCCTCGGACGGGTGATTACGGAGTCGTTCCACCCGGAGGAGGAGCTTCCGCTTCAGGAGTCCGTACGACCGTGCACCCGTGCGACCCAGTCCGCCGGTTTGGCGATCTCCGCCTTGGTCGGGAGCGTGTTCGGGGACGTCCAGACCCGGTTGAAACCGTCCATACCGACCTCGTCGACGACCGCTCGTACAAAACGCTCACCATCACGGTACTGCCGGAGCTTGGCGTCCAGGCCCAACAGCTTGCGCAGCGCCTGGTCCAGCCGGCCCGCGCCGGTCGCCCGGCGCTGCTGGAACTTCTCCCGGATCTCCACGACCGACGGCACGACCTGCGGCCCCACCCCGTCCATCACGTAGTCCGCGTGGCCCTCCAGCAGCGACATCACCGCCGTCAGCCGGGCCAGGATCTCCCGCTGCGCCGGCGTCTGCACCAGATCAACGATGCTGCGCGACTCCCGCTCGCCCTCGCCGTCCTCCGGCCCCCTGCCGCCCACCAGCGCCTGGGCGGCCTCCCGGATCCGCTCCAGCAGCGTCGCCGGGTCGACCTCCGTCTCGCCCAGGAACGCCTGGATCTCGCCCTCGATGTGGTCCCGCAGCCAGGGCACCGCCGTGAACTGCGTCCGGTGCGTCTCCTCGTGCAGGCACACCCACAGCCGGAAGTCGTGCGGGTCCACCTCCAGCTCGCGCTCGACGTGCACGATGTTCGGCGCCACCAGCAGCAGGCGGCCGCCGCCGCCCTCCGCCCCCGGCAGGTCCCGGGTGGCCGGCGCGAACGTCTCGTACTGCCCCAGCACCCTGGACGCCAGGAACGACAGCAGCATGCCCAGCTCCACGCCGGTCACCTTGCCGCCGACGGCCCCCAGGACGGCCCCGCCCGGCGCACTGCCGCGCCGGTTCTGCATCTTCTCCAGCAGCGGCCCCAGCAGGGCCCGGAAACCGGCCACGTTCGCCTTGATCCACCCGGCGCGGTCCACGACGAGCACCGGGGTGTCCACGGCGTCGGGGTCCTCCCCCGGCCCCGGGGGAGGAGGCGACATCCGGGTGAACGCCCGGACGTGCTCCTCCGACGTCTTCGCGTGCCGGCGCAGCTCGGCGACCACCTCGCGCGCCTCGTCGCGGCTGACCTCGGGACCGGGCCGCACCAGCCGGGTCGCGGTCGCCACCGCGAGTTTCCAGTCGACCATCTCGGCACCACCGATGCTCGTCATGGCTTCACGGTACGTGCTGCGCACGGCTTGGGGTTAGGGGTGGTCCTTGTCCGTTGCCGGGTGCGGCGCCGTTGCCCCTGCGGGGGGCGTTGTCCGCTGCGCGGGGCTGTCAATGTGCGGGGGCGGGCCTCCGCGGGCCTGTTGTCGGGGCTGCTTCGCTTTACGCCCCGACAACAGGCCCGCTCCGACCCACCCCCTTACGTGAG
>NZ_JBEYZW010000080.1:0-31572 GCF_040646215.1 Streptomyces sp. NPDC046215
GACGGGCTGATGTGGCTGAGCTCAGCCACCACCAGCCCGTCCGGCGATTGAGGACGCGCCCGCAGGGCGCTCGCCGCCGCAGGCGGCAACGACGAACGCGCCGTAGGCGGCACGGCCCCACCCGCCCCGCTCAGCGAACCCCGTACCGCCTAAAATCGGCGCGAACCGTACCCGCAGTGCCCGACCCGTGGAGAGCAGCCCCGATGAACCGTCCGGCAGGCGCCCACGACCCCTACGTCCGGGTGCGCGGTGCCCGGGAGCACAATCTCCGGGCCGTCGACGTCGACATCCCCCGCGACGCCCTCGTCGTCTTCGCCGGTGTCTCCGGGTCCGGCAAGTCGTCCCTGGCCTTCGGCACCCTCTACGCCGAGGCCCAGCGCCGCTACTTCGAGTCCGTCGCCCCCTACGCGCGCCGGCTCATCCACCAGATCGGCGCCCCCAAGGTCGAGGAGATCACCGGGCTCCCGCCCGCCGTCGCCCTCGAACAGCGCCGCTCCGCCCCCACCTCGCGCTCCTCCGTCGGCACGGTCACCACGCTGTCCAACTCGCTGCGCATGCTCTTCTCCCGCGCCGGAACCTATCCCGAAGGCGCCCCGAGGCTCGACTCCGACGCCTTTTCGCCCAACACGCCCGCCGGGGCCTGCCCGGAGTGCCACGGCCTGGGAACCGTGCATCGCGTCACCGAGGAGTCCCTGGTCCCCGACCCGGCGCTGTCCATCCGCGACGGGGCGATCGCCGCCTGGCCGGGCGCCTGGCAGGGCAAGAACCTCCGCGACATCCTCGCCGCCCTCGGCCACGACATCGACCGCCCCTGGCGCGACCTCCCGCGGGCGGACCGGGACTGGATCCTGTTCACCGACGAGCAGCCGGTCGTCACCGTGCACCCCGTGCGCGACGCCGAGCGCATCCAACGCCCCTACAAAGGCACCTACATGAGCGCCCGCCGCTACGTCCTGCACACCGTCGCCGACTCCCGGAGCGCCACGCTGCGGGCCCGCGCCGAGCGGCACCTGGTGAGCGCGCGGTGCCCGCGGTGCGACGGGCGGCGGCTGCGGCCCGAGGCGCTCGCCGTCACCGTCGCCGGCCACGACATCGCCGCCCTGGCCGCCCTGCCGCTCTCCCGCCTCGCCACGGTCCTGCGGCCCCTCGCCACCGGCGAGGACGCGGCCGGGACGCTCGCCGCCGACCTCGTCTCCCGGATCGAGGTGCTCACCGAACTCGGCCTGGGCTACCTCGGCACGGACCGCCCCACCCCCACCCTGTCCGCCGGCGAGCTCCAGCGGCTCCGGCTCGCGACACAGCTGCGCTCCGGCCTCTTCGGCGTCGTGTACGTCCTGGACGAACCCTCGGCCGGCCTGCACCCCGCCGACAGCGCCGCGCTGCTCACCGTCCTCGACCGCCTCAAGGCCGCGGGAAACTCCCTCTTCGTCGTCGAACACCACCTCGACGTGGTGCGCCGCGCCGACTGGATCGTCGAGGTCGGACCGCGCGCGGGCGAACACGGCGGGCGGGTGCTCTACAGCGGCCCGCCGGCCGGACTCGCGGACGTCGCGGAATCGGCGACCCGCCGCTTCGTCTTCCCCGACGGCACCGCGCCCCCGCCCCGCACCCCCCGCGCACCGTCCGGCACCCTCCGCCTGCGCGGCGTCACCCGGCACAACCTCCGCGACCTCGACGCCGACTTCCCCCTCGGCGTCTTCACCGCCGTCACCGGCGTGTCCGGCTCCGGCAAGTCCACCCTCGTGGGCCAGGTGCTCGCGGACACCGTCGCCGCTCACCTGGACGGGCAGGGCGGCGACGTGGCCGCCGAGGGGCTGGACGCCGTCGACCGGCTCGTCCGCGTCGACCAGCGGCCGATCGGCCGCACCCCGCGCTCCAACCTCGCCACGTACACCGGCCTGTTCGACGCCGTGCGCAAGGTGTTCGCCGCGACCGACGGCGCCCGCGCCCTCGGCTACACCGCAGGCCGCTTCTCGTTCAACGTCACCGCCGGCCGCTGCGAGGTCTGCCAGGGCGAGGGCTTCGTCGCCGTCGAACTGCTCTTCCTGCCCGGCTCGTACGCCCCCTGCACCGCCTGCCACGGGGCGCGCTACAACCCCGAGACCCTGGAGATCACCTACCGGGGCGCGAACATCGCCGAGGTCCTCGACATGACCGTCGACACCGCCACCGGCTTCCTCGCCGACGTGCCCGCCGCCCTGCGGAGCCTGCGGACGCTCCAGGACGTGGGCCTGGGCTACCTGCGCCTCGGGCAGCCCGCCACCGAGCTGTCCGGCGGTGAGGCCCAGCGCATCAAGCTCGCCACCGAACTCCAGCGCGCCCACCGCGGCCACACCCTCTACGTGCTGGACGAGCCCACCACCGGCCTGCACCCCGCCGACACCGAACTGCTCCTGCGCCAGCTCCACGGCCTGGTCGACGCCGGCCACACCGTCGTGGTCGTCGAACACGACATGACCGTCGCGGCGGGCGCCGACCACGTCCTCGACCTGGGCCCCGGCGGCGGGGCCGAAGGCGGCCGGATCGTGGCCGCCGGCACCCCCGAAGAGGTCGCGGCCGCACCCGGCAGCGCGACGGCGAGCTATCTGAAGGCGGCGCTGAGCCGACGGTAGACCGGCCCGCGGCGGCTACCGCCGAAGCTCCCAGACCGCCGCCTGCTGCTCCTTCGTCCCCTCGACGCGGTCGGCCGGCAGGAAATTGCGGTAGAGGCCGGAGTCCTCCTCCACCAGCCGCACGAACAGGTCGACGATCTCCTCCGGGTCCTTCTGGCTCTCGCCCGTGATCTCGGTGTAGTCGTCGGTGAGGTGCACCTCGACGCCGAAGTCCGTCGTGAACCGCTCGGCGCTGAAACTCCGGTCCCAGTCGAACCAGGTGCGCAGGGAGTTGCCCATCCGGTCGTTGAACCCCGTCTGGTACGGGCCCGGGTTGATGGTGGCGACCTGGACGCCCAGCGGCTTCAGCTCGTCGTGGAGGGCCTGGGCGATCGCCTCGATCGCGTACTTGGAAGCGCAGTACGGCCCCAGATAGGGATTCGTGGTCAGCCCGGCGATCGAGGACAGCCAGACGATGCGCCCACTGCCCCGCCCGGCCATCTGCCGGGCGAACCCCTGCGTGAGCGCGAGGTTGCCGAAGACGTTGACCTCGAAGACGCGCCGGACGAGGTCCACCGGAATCTCGGACAGCGGCCCCATCTCCCCGACGGCGGCGTTGTTGAAGAGGACGTCCACCTCCCAGGTGTGGGCCCGGCGCCGGTGGAGTTCGTCGGTGACGTCGAGGTTCTCCACCCGCAACCGCACACCGCGGTCCCGGGCCGCCTCCAGAAGGCCGGTCATCTGCGGCCGGTTCTCGGCGGCCGCGATGACGTGATGGCCCCGTTCGGCGAGCCGCAGGGCGGCATCGCGGCCGAACCCGGAACCGGCCCCGGTGATGAGGACGCGCTTGCTGTCGGTCATGAGAAGTCACCTTCGGGGGTGCGCCGTACCGTGTCGGGGCCCGGGCGGTTCGCCCGCCCCGGCCTTCGGACGGTACGACAGCGGAGCGCGGCGCCCGTGCGACGACCCGCCCAGCAGGCGGACAGGGCCCGGCTGCCGGACGTCAAGCCCCCGAACGGACGCACCGGCGGCGCCCGCGGCCGCCGCCCGGGCCCGCCGTCCGCCCGACGCGCTCTGGACGGCCCGGCCCCCCGCCCCGATACGCTCGGACCGGGCCCCGACGGGCCCCGGCATCAGGACGGAGCACCATGACGCGCGCTCTGATCATCGGCGGGGGCATCGCCGGCCCCGTGACCGCGATGGCCCTGCGCCGGGCGGGCCTCGACGTCAGCGTCCACGAGGCGTACCCCGGCGCCGCGGACCACCTCGGGGCGTTCCTCGTCCTCTTCGCCAACGGCCTCGCCGCCCTGCGCGCCATCGGGGCCGAGGCGGCCGTCCGCGCGAGCTCCTTCCCCGCCGACAGCGTCGAGTTCCTCGGCCCCTCGGGCGAACCGCTGGGCACCCACCCCATCGCCGGCTCCCGGGACCCCGGGCTGCGCCCCCGCACCCTCCAGCGGTCCGCCCTCTACCGGGCCCTCCACGACGAGGCCGCGCGCCGGGGCATAGCCGTCGAGTACGGCAAGCGCCTCGTCGACATCACGACCGGCCGGCACGGCACCGTCGTGGCGGCCTTCGCGGACGGCTCCCGCGCGGAGGGCGACCTGCTCGTGGGCGCCGACGGCATCCACTCCGTCACCCGCGCCGTCCTGGACCCCCACGCGCCCCCGCCCCGCTACACCGGCTACACCAGCGTCTGCGGCCGCACCCGCGAAACGGTGCACCCGGCGCCGCCCCGCACCTACCGCATGATCTTCGGGCGGCGGGCGTTCTTCGGCTGCACCACCGCCCCGGACGGCACGACGCACTGGTTCGCCAACATCCGCGGCCCCGAGCAGCCACGCTCCGCACCCGGTGACCGGTGGCGCCGGCACGCCGCCGAGGCCCTCGCCGCGGACCGCTCCCCGGCCGCCGCCGTCGTCGCCGCCACCGGCGCCGAGGTCGTCGGCATGAACTGCTACGACATGCCGACCACGCCCGTCTGGCACGACAGCCGCACGGTCCTGGTGGGGGACGCCGCCCACGCCACCGCGCCGCACGCCGCCCAGGGCGCGTCGATCGCCGTCGAGGACGGCGTCGTCCTGGCCCGCTGCCTGCGCGATCTCCCTGATCCGGAGCGGGCGTTCGCGGCGTACGAGCGGCTGCGGCGCGAGCGCGTCGAGCGCGTCGTGGCGGCGAGCGCGGGCCTGGCCGACCGCGCACGGCCGGCCCCCGGGGAGCGGCGCGAGCGTGACGCCGCCGCGGACCCGGCCGGCGGCGACTGGCTCACCGGCTACCGCGTCGAGTGGGATGCCCCCGTCGGCTGACTTGCCGCGCCCGCCCGCTGCGGCAGACTGGAGCCATGCCGGAGCTGCCGGAGGTCGAGGCCCTCGCCGCATTCCTGTCCGAGCGCCTGGTCGGCCGCACGGTCGAGCGGGTCCTGCCCGTCGCCGTGAGCGTCCTCAAGACGTACGACCCGCCGCTGACCGCCGTCGAAGGGCGGGCGGTCACCGCGGTGCGCCGGCACGGCAAGTTCCTCGACCTCGTCACCGACGACGGCCCCCACCTGGTCTTCCACCTCGCCCGGGCCGGCTGGCTGCGCTGGCGGGACCCCCTGCCCGGCGAGCCACCCCGCCCCGGCAAGGGGCCGCTCGCCCTGCGGGTGCGGCTGACGGGCGGCGCCGGCTTCGACGTCACCGAAGCGGGCACCCAGAAGCGGCTGGCCGCCTACTGCGTGCGCGAGGTGGCGGAGGTGCCCGGCATCGCCCGGCTGGGCCCCGACCCCCTGGCCCCGGACTTCACCCCGGATGCCTTCGCGGCCCTGCTGAGCGGCGAGCGGCGGCAGCTCAAGGGCGTCCTGCGCGACCAGAGCGTCATCGCGGGCATCGGCAACGCCTACTCCGACGAGATCCTGCACGCGGCCCGCATGTCCCCGTTCAAGCTCGCCGCGAGCCTGACGCCGCAGGAGACCGCCGTGCTGTACGAGGCGGTCGGCGCGACGCTGCGCACGGCCCTGGAGCGGGCGCGCGGGCACGCCGCGGGGGAGCTGAAGGCCGAGAAGAAGAGCGGGCTGCGGGTCCACGGCCGGACCGGGCAGCCCTGCCCGGTGTGCGGTGACACCATCCGCGAGGTGTCCTACAGCGACTCCTCCCTCCAGTACTGCCCGACCTGCCAGACCGGCGGCAAACCCCTCGCCGACCGGCGGCTCTCCCGGCTGCTGAAGTAACCGCACCTCAGGGGCGCGGCGCGTCGTCGGTCCGTTCGCCCCCGGTGCGGGCCAGCTTCGAATTGCGGTAGGAGTAGCCGAAGTAGACGATCAGGCCCACCAGGAACCACACGGCGAACCGGGCCCAGGTCTCCACGGCCAGGTAGGTGATGAGCCAGATGGAGGCGGCGACCCCGATCGCGGGCACCAGCGGCACGGCCGGGCAGCGGAAGCTGCGCGGCAGCTCCGGCCGCTTGTAGCGGAGCACGATCACGGCGCCGCACACCACGGCGAAGGCCAGCAGGATGCCGATGTTGGTCAGCTCGGCGGCCTCGCCGATGGGCACGAAGCCGGCGATCGCCGCGGACGCGACGCCGACGATCCAGGTCACCCGGGTGGGCACGTGCCGGGTGGGGTGGGTCTTGGCGAACCAGTGCGGCAGCAGCCCGTCCCGGCTCATGGAGAACCACACCCGCGTCACCCCGAGCATGAAGGTGAACATCACGGTGAGGATGCCGATGATCGCGCCGACCGCGATGACGTCCGCGAGCCAGCCCAGCCCCACGGACTTGAACGCGGTGGAGAAGCCGCTCTCCTTGTCGATCTCCGTGTAGTTCTGCATGCCCGTCAGCACCAGGCAGGCCAGGACGTAGAGCACCATGGAGATCGCGAGCGAGTACAGGATGGCCTTGGGCATGTGGCGCTGGGCGTCCTTGGACTCCTCGGCCGCCGTGGACATGGCGTCGTAGCCGAACACCGCGAAGAAGACCGTGGCCGCGCCGGTGAACGCGCCGCTCACCCCGAAGGGGAAGAACGGCTCGTAGTTGGAGGACTTGACGTGGAAGAAGCCCACCACGACGACCACGGCGACGACGACGACCTTGAGGATGACGACGACCGTCTCGAAGCGGGCGGCGTTCTTGATGCCGAGGGTGAGCGTGTAGGCGATCAGCAGGCACAGCACCGCGGCGAAGAGGTCCACCCGGTGCCCGTCCCCGGTCCCCGGCGCGCCCAGCATCCATGCCGGGAGCTCGGCGTTGACCTCGTCGAGCAGGAAGTTGATGTACCCCGAAATGCCGATCGCGACGACGGCGACAATGGCTGTGTACTCCAGCAGCAGGTCCCAGCCGATGAACCAGCCGGCCAGCTCGCCGAGGACGACATAGCCATAGGTGTAAGCCGACCCGGCCCGGGGGATCAGGCCGGCGAACTCCGCGTAGGAGAAGGCCGCCGCGGCGCTCGCGACGCCCGCGATCAGGAACGAGATCAGCACGGCCGGGCCCGCCGTGCCGTTGGCGATGGTGCCGGCGAGGCTGAAGATGCCGGCGCCGATGATGCCGCCGACGCCGATGGCCGTGAGCTGCCACAGCCCCAGGGTGCGGGTCAGCTGCTCGTCGGCGCCGCCCTCCTCGATCGTCTCGATCGGTTTGCGGCGCAGAACGCCCTGCCCCATCCGGAGCCCGGCCATGTGGTGTCCTCTCGTCGGCTCTGACGGCCGATCATTTTGGCCGAGCGGGGGCGGCGAACGGAAGACGCCGCCCCGCGCCGGCCCGGTGGTTCAGCCGATGGCGGGCGCCACGGCGGGCGGCGACGTGCCCCAGTCGGACGGGGAGTCACCCACGGTGAAGTCCAGGCGGTGACCGGCCGTCAGCTGCCGCGTGGTCAGGTACGTCCGCGGGTGGGCCGCGCCGTCGAGCGTCACCCCCTGGGTGTACCGGCGGGCGGCGGAGGTACCGGGCGCGGACACCGTGAAGCGTCCGTGCGGGTACCAGCGCGGATCCAGCCGCAGCTCCACCCGGTCGAACAGCGGGGTGCTCAGGCCCCAGGCGTCCCCGCCGGGCTGCACCGGGTAGACGCCGATGGCGGACAGCACCATCCACGCGGACATGGTGCCCAGGTCGTCGTTGCCGGTCATGCCGGTCGGCGCGTCGGTGAAGAGGGTGAGCGCGGCGTGCACCACGTCCGTCGTCTTCCACGGCTTGCCGGTGGCGAGGTAGGTGTACGGGGCGATGAGGTCGGGTTCGTTCTGCGGGTTGTACTTGTCGGCGTTGTAGTAGGCGTACGGGCCGTTGACCCACACTTCGCGCGCCGTCCTGGCCGGGTCCTTCAGCAACTGCTCGTAGGCGAAGAAGGAGTCGAGGCGGCGCTCGGCCGCCTGCCTGCCGCCGATCAGCTCGATCATCCCGGGCAGGTCCTGCGGGACCAGCCACTGGTACTGCCAGGCGGTGCCCTCGTGGAAGCCGACGCTCTTGGCCGGATCCGCGGGACCGGCGAACGTGCCGTCGGCGCTGCGGGCCCGGAAGAAGCCGGTGCTCGG
Source organism: Streptomyces sp. NPDC046215 (assembly GCF_040646215.1). Lineage (NCBI taxonomy): Bacteria > Bacillati > Actinomycetota > Actinomycetes > Kitasatosporales > Streptomycetaceae > Streptomyces > Streptomyces sp. NPDC046215. Next base: position 8,090 of record NZ_JBEYZW010000080.1, read on the forward strand.
GTCGTGGACGTTGCGGTAGTTGCGCGAACGGGCGGCGTAGCGGCGCGCGTCGTCCTCGTGCCCCAGCTCCCGGGCCATCTTCGCCAGCACCGCGTCGGCCAGCGCGTACTCCAGCGTCGCCGAGGCCCCCTGGTGGAAGTCGGAGTCGCCGGGCTTCTTGGGTCGCCCGGGGACGTACGGCACGTAACCGCTCTTGAGATACTCGGCGTTGGCGTCCCGGCCGGCCGCGGGCGAGGCCGCCGGGGGCACGCCGTCCGCGTTCTTCTTCAGCGCCCGGTACGCCTCTTCCTCGTGGCCCTTCAGCAGCCCGTGCTGGTAGGCGTTGGTGAGGAAGGGGGTGACGGGGTCGCCGGTCATGATGTTCGTCTCGACCGTGGCGTACCCCCACTTGGGCAGCCAGCCGCCCTCCGCGTCGACCCGCAGCACCGACAGCGCCATGTCCCGGGACTCGCGCGGCGCGAGCAGCGCCAGCAGCTGCGCCTGGGTGCGGTAGGTGTCCCACAGCGACCAGTTCTGGTAGTACGCCTCCCCGCCGAACTCGGCGGTGCGGTGCTTCTTCCCGTCCCAGCCGGTGTAGCGGCCGTCGGCGTCGCTGCCGATGTTGGGAGCGAGGAAGGAGCGGTACAGCGACGAGTAGAAGGTCCGCCGCAGGGTGGTGTCACCGCCCGCGACCGTGACGTCGCCCAGCCGCTTCTCCCACGCGGCGCGCGCCTCCCGCTCCGTCCGGTCGAAATCCCGGCTCTCCGCCCGGAGGTTGCCCGCCGCGCCCGCGGCGTCGACGTAGCTGACGGCGGTGGTGGCCTCGACAGTCCGGTCGCGGGTGGTGTCGAAGCGCACCCAGGCGCCGTTGCGCCCGGTCGACGTCGAGCTCCGGGAGCGGGTGACCCGGTCGCCGTTCCAGGTGCCGGAGGTGGTGAAGGGGCGGTCGAAGCGGGTGAGGGTGTGGACGGTGTACGGGCGGGTGTCCTGGCAGAAGCCGCGCCCGGTGATGGTGGTGCGGATGGTGCGGGAGTCGACCACCTCGGCGGTCGTCGACACCGTCCGGTGCAGCGACTGGCCCGTGTTGAGCAGGACGTTGGCCTTGTCCGTCGCGGGGAAGGTGTAGCGCTGCCGGCCGGTGCGCGCGGTGGCCGTCAGTTCGGCGGTGATGCCGCCGGAGAGCTTGACCCGGTAGTAGCCGGGTCGGGCCACCTCGTCGGCGTGGCGGAACCCGGCCGCGTAGCGGGCGTTGTCGGTCCGGTTCACCTCGCCCGTGGTGGGCAGCACGGGCAGGTCGCCGCCGATGCGGCAGCCGACGCCGGACAGGTGGACGGTGCTGAAGCCCCGGATGTGGTCGTCCTTGTAGTCGTAGCCGGTGCTGTGCCCGGTGTCGGGGGAGAGCTGCACCATGCCGAACGGCACGGCGGCCCCCGGAAAGGTGTTGCCCTCGTTCTGGCTGCCGATGAAGGGGTTCACCAGGCCCGTCAGGTCACCGTCCGGCGCCGCCGCCTCCGGGGGCAGGAGGCCGGTAGCGCCGAGCACGGCCGCGAAGGCGAGCGCGGCCGCGCCGGTGCGCAGCCGCAGGTGTCCGGTCCATCTCATCGTCCACGCCCCTCGTGTGCGCGCTGACATCACTGACATCGTTGTCAGCGCCGAGGCTCGCCTGAGGCGTACGGGGTGTCAAGGATGCGTTGGATGGTGGGCGTGGTGGCTCCCGGGGTCCCGGCCAACTCGTCCGGCTCAACATGGCGCAGACGTGACGTCAGGACGAACCGGAGAAGACCGGAAGGAACCGGAGCGAAGGGGCCCGGGCGGGCCCCGGCGGCCCGTGTAGCATCTGCCCGGCATGCCGACTGACAGGGACACCACCCCGCCCACGCGCCTTCAGGAGCCCGGCTCCGTCGGGCCCTTCTTCGCCCTGCGCACCGACGACGGGAACGCGGACGCCGAGGGGTACCTGCCCCTGCCCGGCCGGATCGGCGAGGCCGTCCGGCTCCGGACGCGGACCGTGGCCGACCGGCTGGGCACCGCGGACCGGCGCGTGGCCGCGTCCGTCGCCTTCCAGGGCATCGCGGGCCGGCTGCTCTCCGTGGCCCTCGGGTCCGCGGTGCTGAGCGGGGGAATCCCCGACCTCTGTGACGGCCGGCTCGGGTGGCACCCCGCCCGGACGGCCCCGGAGGACCTGTGGCTGCCGCGCCCCACGGCCCTGCCGCACCCGGCCGGCCTCGCCGAGCAGATCCGCGAACACGTCGTGCACGGGATCCTGGCGGACCTGCACCGGGCCACCCGCGAGGCCGTCCCCGTCTCCGGGCGGCTGCTGTGGGGCAACGCCGGATCGGCCCTGGCCGGTGCGCTGCGGGTCCTCCACACCTGGTGCCGGGAACAGGACCGCCCCCGGGAAGCCGGCCGCGCGCTCGCCCTGGCCCGGGCCGTCCTGGAAGACCCCGTCCTGCGCGACACGGGCACCCTGACCGCCCGGGCGGACACCGGCCCGGCCTTCGTCCGCACCACCTGCTGCCTGTACTACCGGGTGCTCCCCGGCGGCATGTGCGGCGACTGCGTGCTGCGGCACCCGCCCCGCGCCCGCTGAGGCGCCGGGGAAGGCGGCCACTCCCGCGTGGAGAGCACCCCCAGGACGTACGCCTTGGCCACCAGCGCCGTGCGGTTGGGCACCCGCCAGCGGCGGGTGAGCCGGGTCAGGTGGTAATTGACGCCGTCCACGGTCAGGCCCACGACCTTGCCGATCGCCGAGGTCGTGGCCCCGGCCGCCGCCAGCGCCAGGATGTGCCCCTCCACCACGCTGACCTCCGCCATCGGCTCGGCCGGCCGCGGCCGCGGCACCGTGTCGGAGGGCCGTACCCGCAGGACCGCCAGCAGCACGGGGGCCGCCGGGAACGCGTCACCGACCGGATCGACCGTCAGCTCACCCTCCCGCTCGACCCCGTCCGCGCCCACCAGCCAGCGCACCTGGACCGGGTGCCGGGGCCGCCGGCCGTGCCGCAGCGCCTCCAGGTGCCGGTCGAGCCGCCCGGCGGCGTGCGGCCGGAACAGCTCCTGAAGGTTCCTGCCGCGCAGCCGGACCGGCGCCGCCCCCCATTCGGCCGCCATCGCCGGATTGGCGACCGTCACCTCGCCGTCCGCCCGGCAGACCGCGATCGGCGTGGGGATCCGTTCGAGGAGCAGCAGGAAATGGTTGCGCCAACTGATGTGTTCGTCGCTGCCCACGCGTTTTACCGGCCCCTCGCTCGTTCCGTGCCCGTCCAAGGGCTCGTCCAGTGCTTGCCCGGCGGGCCGCGCGCGGGAGCCTCGCACCGCGAACGACTGCACAATCGTGCAGTTCTGTATACGAGCCGGAGAGCTCGCTTCCGCCGGAGTTTGGGTGCGGCACGCCCCGGATACCCGGGACGAGGGCACGCCTTTCGCCACCGTGTTCGCCCGCCCGGCCGTGCCCCCTCTCGCGTCCGCCGGGCCCGTCGAACCCGCCGACCCAGGAGCCGTCAGTGAGCAGCCGAGCCCGCATCGTCATCGTCGGAGCCGGATTCGCCGGTTACCGCGCCGCCCGCGAGCTGTCGCGCAGGGCGCGCGGAGCGGCCGAGATCGTCCTGATCAACCCCAATGACTACTTCCTCTACCTGCCCCTGCTCCCCGAGGTCGCCGCCGGGGTGCTCGAACCGCGCCGGGTCTCCGTTTCGCTGACCGGGACCCTGCCGCGCGTCCGGCTCGTCCTCGGCCACGTCGACGGGGTGGACCTGGCGGCCAAGAGCGTCGCCTACGTCGACCCCGAGGGCAACCGCGGCACCATGGCGTACGACCGGCTGGTATTGACCGTCGGCAGTGTGAACAAGCTGTTGCCGATCCCCGGTGTCGCCGAACACGCGCACGGCTTCCGGGGCATGCCCGAGGCCCTCTACCTCCGCGACCACATCGTCCGCCAGACCGAGCTGGCCGGCGCGACGGACGACCCGGAGGAGCGCGCCGCCCGGCTGACGTTCGTGGTCGTCGGGGCCGGATACACGGGCACCGAAGTCGCGGCCCACGGCGTGCTGTTCACCGACGGGCTGGTGCGCCGCAACAGCGCCCTGCGCGATCAGGGCGTCCGGCCCCGCTGGCTGCTCGTCGACGTCGCGCCCCGCCTCCTGCCCGGGCTGGACGAACGGCTCTCGCGCACCGCCGACAAGGTGCTGCGGGCCCGGGGCGCGGAGATCCTCACCCGCACGTCCGTCAAGGAGGCGACCCACGAGGGCGTCCGCCTCGACAACGGGGACTTCGTCGCGACCCGCTCCCTCGTCTGGTGCGTCGGGGTGCGGCCCGACCCGCTCGTCCAGGCCATGGGCCTGCCCACCGAGCAGGGCCGGCTGTGCGTGGACGAGTACCTCACCGTGCCCGGCCACCCGGACGTCTTCGCCTGCGGTGACGCCGCGGCCGTGCCGGACCTCACCCGGCCCGGCGAGCTCACCCCCATGACCGCGCAGCACGCGCAGCGGCAGGGCAAGGCCGTCGCCCGCAACGTCGCCGCCTCCTACGGGCGGGCCGAGCGCCGCCCGTACCGCCACCGCGACCTGGGGTTCACCGTCGACCTCGGCGGGGTGCAGGCCGCGGCCGACCCCCTGCACATCCCGCTGTCCGGCCCGCTCGCCAACGCCGTCACCCGCGGCTACCACCTGGCGGCGATGCCCGGCAACCGCGTCCGGGTGGCCGCCGACTGGCTGCTGGACGCCGTCCTGCCCCGCCAGGGCGTCCAGCTCGGCCTCGTGCGCTCCGGGTCCGTCCCCCTGGACACCGAGACCCCGGAGCTCGTCCGGACCCCCCTCGACCGCGACAACTGACCCGCACTCACCACCCCCGCCCACGAGTAACTCCTGCCACTCCCGTACCCTGCTGCTCGCCCGGAACCGGGCACGGGGACGAGAGCGGTGGGGGACATGCGCACAGCCGTACGAGCAGGAACGATCGCGGTCACGGCAGCGGCGGCGCTCGCCGTCACGGGCGCCGCACCGGCGGGGGCGGGCACCGGCCCAGCGTACTCCGCCACCACCTCCGTGGGCGTCCACAACGCCTACGAGACGGCCAAGTACCCCTACTTCGCCGACGCCCTGGACTCCGGGGCCTCGCTCCTCGAACTCGACGTGTGGACCAACGGCATCGGCGGGCGGTCCTTCCGCGTCTCGCACGCCAACCCCCTGCGCAACGACAACAACTGCGAGGGCGCGGCCTCCCCCGCCGAGCTGCGCACCAAGGCCCGCAACCAGCCGCTCGCCGGGTGCCTCGCCGACATCCGGGCCTGGCACGACGCCCACCCCGGCCACCGCCCGGTCCTCTTGAAGGTGGAGATGAAGGACGGGTTCAACGCGAACAGCGGTCGCGGGCCCGCCGAGTTCGACGCGCTGCTCACCGAGCGGCTCGGCGACGCCCTCTACCGCCCCGCCGACCTCGCGGCCGGCCACGCCACCCTGGACGAGGCGGTACGGGCCAAGGGCTGGCCCACCCGGCCGGAGCTCGCGGGCAAGTTCGTCGTGGAGCTGATACCCGGCACGGTGGAGGAGAAGAACCCCGCCGACCGGCTGTGGACCGACCGTGAATACGCCGGTCACCTGCGCGAGCTGGCCGCCGCCGGCCGCCTCGGCACGGCGGGCGCCTTCCCCGCCGTCCACGGCGCCGCCGCCGGCGACCCCCGCACCCGCTACACCGACGCCGCGATCCGCCCGTGGTTCGTCCTCTTCGACGGCGACGCGACGGCCTACACCCGGGGCGGCATCGACACCGCCTGGTACCGGGCCCGCAACTACCTCGTCGTCATGACGGACGCCCACAAGATCGCGCCCGCCATCGACGTCACCCGCCCCACCGAGGCGCAGGCGCGCGAGAGGGTGGCCCTGCTCGCGAAGGCCGGGGCCAGCTTCACGACCGCGGACTGGTACCCGCTGCCGCAGGTCCTCTCCACGGTCCTCCCGCGCGGCTGACCGCCGACGCCGACGGCGGCGCTCGCCTCGCGGGACGCCGCCGGGTGCGGCACGGTGGTGGAGTCCGGACCGCCCAGTGCCTGGAGAAGCCCCATGACGGACCACACCTACCGCGTGACCGAGATCGTCGGGTCCTCGCCGGACGGCGTCGACGCAGCCGTCCGCAACGGGCTCGCCCGCGCCTCGCGCACGCTGCGCAACCTCGACTGGTTCGAGGTCACCCAGATCCGGGGACACCTCGACGAGGGCCGGATCGGCCACTACCAGGTGGGCCTGAAAGTCGGGTTCCGGCTGGACGACGGCGACTGAAAACGCCTGTTCACCGCATGGACCAGCCCCGTCTCCTCCGCGCACGGCGGAGCCGTAAGGAAGACGGGCCAGGCGTCAGCCCGGGAGAACGGCGAAGCGCTCGTTGAGGTCCTTGACGGGTTCAGCGCGGCGGGCCATGAGGTAGACGCGGGAGTTGGTGCGCTGCACTTCGTGGACGAGCTTGAAGCCTTGGGTCTCGTTGTAAGCGACCAGCCCGGGGAAGCTGCATCCACGCCGGACCCAGCGTTTGCCCTCAGCGACGGCGCGGTCCACGGCCCACAGGGCCATGGTGGTTCCGGGCTTGTGCCGGCGGTACGCGGGGTCGGTGACGCTGGAGTAGAGATAGTGAGCCGGCTCTGCCCGTTCCTCGTCCGTCCAGCCCCACGGCGGTGTCTGGTCCTGCACGGTAATGAACCCGATGATCTTGTCGGCTCCGTCGTCCGCGAGGATCCACACATCGCCGTCGGGGTTCTCGGCCTGTCCCGCGAGGTCGGCGGCGCTCTCCCGCCAGCTCGGCAGGCCCCGGTCATCCAGCCATTCCGAGCGGGCGAGGATCATGGCTTCGACGGCTGGGATGTCGGCGGCCGCGGCCGGTCGCATGGCGAACATGTCTCTCCTGTTTCCTGGTGGCGTCAGAGGAAGGCTTGGGCGGCGAAGTGGAGGTCCAGCACTTCGAGGAGCTGGGCGTCACCGTCTTCGCGGTAGGGCCCTTCGGACAGCCGGCGCACGGCTCGGCGGAGCCCGTCCGGGTCCACCACCTTCTCTTCGAAGAGGGATGAGCCGTCGTGGAGCATGCGGGCGAAGAGGGGGCGGGCGTGGGTGGTGAGGGTGTGCTGGACGACCTCGGCGAAGGACTCGCGCGCGCGGGATTCCGTGACGTCCCGGCTCAGCCCGAGGGCGGCGAGCCGGCGGCGCTGGAGTTGCTTGAGTTCGCGCCAGTGCATAGGCAGCCACTCGCCGAGCTGGACCATGCCGGGGTCGGCGAAGGGGTGGACGGGCCAGATGCCGGCGCGCATCAGTACGGGGGCCGTGGTCTCCAGGGACAGCAGCGTCATGCTGTTGACGGCGGCGGGCGGGGCGATGTTGTCGTCCGCGTACTCCAGCGCGGCCCGCGCCCGGGGGCCGATCCAGGGCAATGCGTCGCTGACCTCGCCCATGGACTTGTGCGGGTACTCGTCCTGGGACAGGGCCACCATCTCGTCGCCCCCAAGGCCCGTGACGACTACTCGTGCCCCGTGTTCGGCCAGGGTCTCGGTCAAGCGGGTGAAGGGGCGGTGCAAGGGTTCTTCGTACGGACTGATGCGCTCACCCCGCACCCGGGCACACTCCGGATTGAGCGGGGCGTGTTCCATCGCGTCGACCAAATGGTCCGGCTCGGCGAAGGGAAGCGTTTTCAGGATCTCGGCGCGCCGTCGGATCTGGTGGGCTCGACCGGGGCCGGCGATGAGGAGGGCGGCGGTCGGGAAGCGGCCGGGGTGACGTTCGGTGAGGCGAGTCCCGACGGTGCCGGAGTCGAAACCGCCGGTGAGGTGCAGCACGGTGTCCACTTCGCCGAATGGGCGCAGCTCCAGGGCGTCGTCCATGGCGGCGACGAAGGCGGTGAGGACGTCGGCGTCGGGGGCGAGTTCGCGGGGGCCGCTGTGCAGGACGGGTTCGGGGTAGCGCAGGTTCAGGTGGCCGCCGTAGGTGGCGGTCGTGCGCTCGGTGACGCGGTGGATGCCGCGGAACACGGTCTCGGTGCTGTAGCGGGGCCGGTAGATGAGCAGCCGCGCGACCTCGCGGGGTGACAGGCCGACGGCATGGTCGGCGAGGTCGGCCATGTCCCACGATCCGTACAGGCTGGTGGTGTCGCTCGCGACGTAGAGCGGGGCGATTCCTCCCGGGCCCGCCGTCACCCGGCACGGCAGGCCCGGGGCCGTCTCGATCACGACGTAGTCGGCGGGCCACTGCGTGGCCAGCTCGGCCGCCTTGTCGAGGTCCCCCGGGCTGGCCTCGGTAGGGCCGGGCTGGGCCGTCGGGCGGCGCGCGACCCGTTCCCGCGTGGTGATCAGCGTGCCACCATCGGCTGGTCGAACGGGGCGATCTCGCTCGTGCCGTCGGTCGTGACGTACCGGCGGCCGTCCCAGGTCCACGTGGTGCTCGCGTACGGGGTGAGGCGCAACTTGATCACGGTGTGCTCTCCCTTCGAAGGCCCGAGGGGCGCGGCAAACCGGCCCCTCGGGGTGGTGGAGACGAACTTTTTGATCAGGTGGTGGTGTCGTACGTCTTCGCGCCGTCGGAGGAACCCGAGGTCTTCTTGTACTCGTGGGTCTCCGCCGGCGTCTGGACCCGGCGGTGCGCCTTGGTGGTGAACAGCCTCTCGAAACTTTGCGCGCGCCTGAGAGGCGGGGTGAACTCGTGCACGACCTCACTCCTGTTGCTCTTCCAACGCGGGGAACGCCCCCACGTGGCGGTGCTCTTGCGGGCCCGCCCCGGCGGGACGGACCCTTCTCGTCCGCCCGCGCACTGCCGTAGACGGCTCGCGCCGATCGGCCTCCAACCTGCGGCACTCGGCGCAGCCGGCCACCGGCCTCTCGCGCAGAGGAAGCGTCAGGTGCACAGGATTCGACATGGACGTGTCGCTACTCACCGTCGGCCGCCTCCGTCCCGGCCGGCCCGGTTCGCCTCGGAGACTCGCGCACGGAGCTGTGCGATGCGCTCGACGACCCCGGCTGCTGCCCTGTCCTGCACGGGTGCGGCTTTTCGTCCGCCGACCGGTAGCTCCTTGCCCGTGTTGGTCGCTTTCTGCGACCCGTCGGCCAAAGGTCTGCCCTGGCCGGACGTTCTCCCGATCTCCATGATTCGGTTCCCCGCCCTGAATCTCGCGTGACTTGGATTCCCAGACGACCGTAGGGAGCTGTTGACCCAAAACCCAAGCAGATTGCGCGAGTTTGCGGCAGGTAGGTTGACGGGGGGATACGCCGAACGGACGATCGGTCCTCTGAGCAATCCGGCGCAAGGAAGCGGACTGGAGAGCGACGATGAAGCTACGGTTCCTCGGCAAGAACAGCACCCCTGGTGACAGCCCCACCCTCTACGCCACCGACCGGGACAGTTACATCGTCCAGGGCTGGAAGGTCTACGCGAACGACCTACTGACGCGGCTGGACGTACCAGCCGGCCACACGGCCGTGGAAGTGCCGCCCGAGTTGTTCGAACATCTGGTCAACGACGGCCTGACATCAGGCAAGATCAAGCGCTTCGAGGCGCCGATCATGCTGGTGACGGACCAGGAGACGTGCGTTCTTCAAGGACCTGCTATGACGGACGCCGAAGCGCTCAGTCAGATGCGCATGCCTGACTACGAGACCTGCGTCGAGGTCCCCAAGTCCTCGATCATGGCCCTGCTGGAGGAGAACAGTGGACCTGATCACTAGCGCCGAGCGCGACAAGCTTTTCGAAAGCTTCGAGCGCGACGCCTTCCACCTCGAACTGCGGGACGACTACGGCTCCCCCGTCGAGGACACCCCGTACGCCCGCTGGCAGCGCGGCGAGCCCGACCGCTACGCCTGGCTCGACCCGTGGATGACCCTCATGAAGCGGGTGACGGGCCAGGGAAAGACGGTGCGTCGGGTCCGCGTCATCAGCGAGCCGCATTCGCAGTACGTCCGCTGGGAGCACTCCCTGACCCGCTTGAACATTGAGGCCGGCGAAGACATCCGATGGCTGCCGCGGCACCAGGTACCCGGCTCCCTGATCTTCCCCGTGTCGGGTAACGACTGGTGGCTGTACGACGACCGTCTTCTGGCGATCGGCCACTTCAGCGAGGACGGCCGCGTCCTCGGGTCCGAACTCATCGACGACCCCGCCACGGTCGCGGAGTGCGTCAAGGTCCGTGACACACTCTGGTCCGCTGCTATCCCGCACAGCGAGTACAAGCCCTGATCCACCGGTGAGCAACAGAGCACAAGAGGCCCGGGAAGCTCTGGGCGCCCGGCTGCGCGGGTTCCGCAAGGACGCGGGATTCGCCAGCGGCCGAGCGTTCGCAGCAGCCATGGGCTGGCAGGAATCCAAGGTCTCGCGCATCGAGAACGGCCGGCAGAACGCCAGTGAGGAGGACATCCGGCTCTGGTGCCGGAAAGCCGGCACGGAGGATCAGGTCAATGATCTGATCGCCACGGTGCGGCACATCGAGGAACTGTGGCTGGAGTGGCGACGCCAACTCCATACGGGGGCGGAGCAACGACAGCGCAAGGCGCTCCCTGTTTACGCGAAGACAAAGGTATTCCGGATCTTCCACCCCACAGTGGTGTGGGGCACGCTCCAGACGGCCGAGTACGCTGCTGCAACATTCCAACAGGTCGTCAGCTTTTATGAAATCCCGGATGACACGGATGCTGCGGTGGCCAAGCGCATGGAACGCCAACAGTACCTCTATCAGGGTAATCGCATATTCAATGTGCTCCTCTCCGAGCAAGCCCTGTATACGAACATCGGTGGGAAAGACGTCATGCGGGGCCAGCTGGACCGGCTTCTCGCGGTAATGGGTCTTCCTCGCCTCAGTCTCGGGTTCATCCCGCGTGATGCACTGATGCACCTCTGGCCCGGCAACTCGTTCTCGATGTTCGACGACAAGCTTGTGCTGGTCGAGACCTACTCCGCCGAGTTCTCGGTCACCCAGCCGCGGGAAATCACCCTCTACGCGAAAGCCTTCGACTTGTTGAAGAGGTCTGCCGTATACGGCGAGCGCGCCAAGGAACTCATCACCAGGGCGCTTGTCCACTTGGACTAGGCGGTCCGGGAGGAAGCCCGATCGGCGCACTACTGCCATCGCATGGCGAGATCAGGTGCTCGCGCTCTATGACCGGGGCCTGAATGCAGAGGAGATACGGCGCATCATGCTCCTGGAGCAGGGCGGCGAGGGCTACGAGCCCGGCATGGGGAGAATCAAGGAGAAGTACTCGCCGTGCTCTACGACGATACGGGCCGATGCGGCCTCGGTAACGTCCGAAGCAAGGCCGCCCAGACCGAAGGGGCTCACATTGAAGACTGCACCGCGTCCGTACGCCGAGATCCACTGTGGCAGCGTCCACCTGACCATCGAGCGCCTACCGGCCAGGCTTCTGGCCATTGTCGCGAGTCTGGTCAGCTCAGGCGTCACAGCATGGCTGATGACCCGATAAACCAGCAGGTCCCGTCACCGGCCAACCCGGCATCGGCAAGTCCACTCTTGCGCACGCCGTCAGCCTTCCGGCACCGAGCGACACAGATGCTGCGGCCAGCGCTGGAACCCAATGCTGCACGCCCCGCCCGGGGTCGAACCGTGGGAGAAGAGTCACCACGGGACCGCGCCAGGCGGGGCGGTCGCAGGACCACCGCACTACGGGGCGTCGCTCCGTTCTGCTGCGCACGCGCGCGCGTGGCGTTCTCGGTCCTGCGCTCTGCTTGTCCTGGTTCGAGGTCACCCAAATCCGGAGACACCTTGATGAGGGCCGGATCGGGCACTACCGCGTGGGCCTGAAAGTCGGGTTCCGGCTGGACGACGGCGACTGACGGACGCGCCGCCGGGCTTTCCCGCACGGTGGCCTTCGAAGCCGCGCCCGGCAGTGCCTTCAGGGCCCTGGAAGCCGGCACGACAGCCGCTGAGGGCTCTGCAGGGCGGGCCGTTCACCCGGAGGTGTCGGCGGAGGGCGCGAAGCACACGGCGGCCGGGTCCGCGCTCGCGCCGCTGAACGGTGCGGCCCACCACCCCCCGCCCGCAGGGATCACGGCACCACCGTGACCGGCCACCGCCCCGCCTTGACCAGCCGGACGGCGACCGAGCCGACGATGCGGTGGCCCGCCTGCTCGGAGGCGCCGACGACCACCGCGTCCGCCGTCAGCTCGTCCGCCGCCCGGACCAGGCCGGAATAGGGGTCGCCGTGGAAGGTGTGGAACTCCCACCGCACGGCGAAGGTGCCCCGCAGCCGCTCCGCCGTGGCGCGGATCTCCGCCAGCAGGTCCTCCGCGACCTCCTCCGTCAGCTCCGCGACCGGCGCGCCGAGGGCGGCGCCGCCGGCCAGGAACGGCTGGACGTACACGACGGCCAGCAGCGCGTTCTGCCGGCGGGCCAGGCCCGCCGCGTAGGCGGCGGCGCGCCAGGAGGGGTCGGAGCCGTCGACCCCCACGACGATCACCTTGGGACCGTCGGTCCCGCGTTCGAAGCCGGTCGGCAGGCTCTCGTTCCTCTGTTCGCTCACACAGGGAGGCTAACCGGCACGGACAGGGACAGCGCGAACCGGCCCTGCTCGTCGGTCCACCAGTGGGTGCTCTCCAGCCCGGCCGCGGCCAGCTCGGCCCGCACCCCCGCCCGGCGGAACTTCGCCGAGACCTCCGTGCGCAGCTCCTCTCCCGCCGCGAAGTGCACCGCCAGATCGAGCGCCGGGACCTTGACGACTACGGCGGACCGGGCCCGCAGCCGCATCTCGATCCACTCCCGCTCCGCGTCCCACAGGGCGACGTGGTCGAAGTCCCCGGGGTCGAAGTCGGCGCCGAGCTCCCGGTTGACGACCTCCAGGACGTTCTTGTTGAACGCGGCGGTCACCCCCGCCGCGTCGTCGTAGGCGGCGACGAGCGTGCGCTCGTCCTTGACCAGGTCGGTGCCCAGCAGCAGCGCGTCCCCGGGGGCCAGCTCGGCCCGGACGCCGGCGAAGAAGGCCGCCCGCTCGTCCGGCTGGAGATTGCCGATCGTGCCGCCCAGGAAGGCCAGCAGCCGGGGCCCGGGCGTGTCGGGCAGCGGAAGCCCGTACTGGAAGTCGGCGATCAGCGCGTGCACGGTCAGCTCCGGGTGCTCGGCGAGGAGCACCTCGGCCGCCCCGGTGAGGGCGCTCTCGCTGACGTCGACGGGCACATAGGTGTCGAGCGCCGGGAGGGCCCGGATGAGGTGGCGGGTCTTGTCGGACGAGCCCGAGCCCAGCTCCACGAGCGTACGGGCGCCGGTGGCTTCGGCGATCTCCCCGGCGCGGGCGACGAGGATCTCCCGCTCGGCGCGCGTCGGGTAGTACTCGGGCAGCTCCGTGATCTCGTCGAACAGCTCGCTGCCCCGGGCGTCGTAGAACCACTTCGGGGGGAGCTCCTTGGGCGAGCGGGTCAGCCCCGTGGCGACGTCCGCGCGCAGCGCCGCGGCGGTCGCGTCGAGGGGAAGGGTCCGGGTCAGGGCGAACGGACTCACGAAACGGGCTCCTTGAGCGGGACGAGCGGGGACAGCGCGACATCGGTGCGGGTGGCGGTGAGCAGGCAGTTGTCGGGGGCCTCGGCCCAGCGCGGGTCGTCGTCGTAGGGCTCGGAGGCGACGGCCGTGCGGCCGCCGGGGCCGGTGAGGTACCAGAGGGTGTCCCCCCAGGCGGTCGCGGTGATGGACACGCCGTCGGTGAGGAGCAGGTTGAGACGGGACCCGGGCGCGGCCTCCGCCAGCGCCGCGACGGTGCCCGCGAGCGCCTGCCCGGGCGCCTGCCCCTCTCTCAACCGGTGCTCGACCAGCGCCCACACGAACGCCGAGTCGCACCGCGCCTCCAGCCGCAGCAGCGCACCCGGCGGCAGCAGCGCGGTGAGCGGGGCGGCGGAGTCCGGCCAGCCGGTCAGCGCCCCGTTGTGGCTGAACAGCCACGGCCCGCCGGCGAACGGGGCGGCCGCCGCCTCCCCGTCCGCGTCCGCCGCGGTGGCGTCCCGCACGGCCGCGAGCAGGGCCCCGGTCCGCACCACCCGGGCGAGGTCGGCGAACGACGGATCGGCCCAGACGGGCCCGGCCCGCCGGTAGCGCGCGGGCACCGGGTCGCCCGCCGCGTACCAGCCGACGCCGAACCCGTCGGCGTTGACCGTCCCGTACCGCTGCCGGCGCGGCGCCCACGACTGGCGGAACAGCGAGTTCGGGGGATCCACCACAGCGGCGCCGATGGGGGACTCCGGCCCCAGCACCGCGATATGACGGCACATCAGCGAGGCTCCGCGTCGCGTGCGGTGCGGAACCCGGCGAAGATCTGCCTGCGCACCGGCAGGTCCCAGTTGCGGAACGTCCCCCGGCAGGCCACCGGGTCGACGGCGAAGGACCCGCCGCGCAGCACCTTGCACGTGTCGCCGAAGAAGACCTCCGAGTACTCGCGGTAGGGGAACGCCCGGAAGCCGGGGTAGGGCAGGAAGTCGCTGGACGTCCACTCCCACACGTCGCCGATCAGCTGCCGCACCCCCAGCGGGGAGGCGCCCGCCGGATAGGCGCCGACCGGGGCCGGCCGCAGGTGCCGCTGCCCCAGGTTGGCGCGCTCGGGGGTGGGATCCGCGTCGCCCCACGGATAGCGCCGCGAACGGCCCGAGGCGGGGTCGTGCCGGGCGGCCTTCTCCCACTCCGCCTCGGACGGCAGCCGCCGCCCCGCCCAGGCCGCGTACGCCGCGGCCTCGTACCAGCCGACGTGCAGGACCGGTTCGTCCGGCGGAACGGGCTCCACGACCCCGAACCGTCGGCGCAGCCAGGTGGTGCCCTCGCGCCGCCAGAACAGCGGCGCCACGAGCCCGTGGCGCCGCACCTGCTCCCAGCCCCGGGGGTGCCACCACCGGGCGTCGTCGTACCCGCCGTCCTCGATGAACCGCAGGTACGCGCCATTGGAGACCGGCAGCGTGTCGATGAAGAAGGAGGGCACGAGGCGGCGGTGGGCGGGCCGCTCGTTGTCCAGGGCCCACGGCTCGGTGGACGTGCCCATCGTGAACGGGCCGCCCTCGACGAAGACCTCCGCCGGCAGCCCGGCCGCGTCCGGCCCGGCCGGCGGCGGCTCGGGCGCGGTGAGCGCGGCCGGACCGCGCCGCAGCTGATGGGTGATCAGCATGGTCTCGTCGTGCTGCTGCTCGTGCTGCGCGATCATGCCGAAGGCGAAGCCGGCCTCCACCAGCGGCGCGCCGCGCAGGGGCGTCGCGTGCAGGACGTCCAGGACCCGCTCGCGCACCTCGGCCGCGTAGCCGTGCGCCTCGGCGGGCGGCAGCAGGGGCAGCGCGGGCCGGGCGGCCCGCGGGTGCTCGAACGCGTCGTACACGGAGTCGATCTCGGGGCGCAGCGCCTCGCGCCCGCCCACGGCGCGCAGCAGCCACTGCTCCTCCTGGTTCCCGATGTGCGCGAGGTCCCACACCAGGGGCGACATCAGGGGCGAGTGCTGGGCGGTGAGCTCGGGCTCGTCGACGCACGTGGTGAGGGCGCGGGTGCGCTCACGGGCGGTCAGCAGGGCATCCACGGCGCGCTGCCGGAAATCCTCCTCGGCCACCGGTTCGGGGGCGGTCATGTGCGGTTCTCCTTGCCGGTGACGTGGTCCAGGAGGTCGTCGGCGGGGCACCGCCGCCGGTCGACGTACCGCTCGGTGAAGGTGTCGACGGCGTCGAGGACGCGCCGCCGCGCCCCCAGCCGGGGCAGCGCCTCGCGGGCCGCCGCGAAACAGGCGACGGCGGCGGCGTGCAGCTCCGGGTCGGCCAGCCCGTGCCGGGCGGCGTTGCGCCACAGCGGGTTGTCCGGCGGCGGCGCCTGGCCGGCGGTGTCCGCGAGGGCCTTCACCGCGCGGTACGCGGTCTCGGCGGCCACCGGGTCGTCGAACAGCGCCGCCGTGACGGCGAGCGGCACCAGCCAGCCGTCCTCCCCGGGCTGGGCGTCGATCATGCGCAGCTCCAGGTGGCCGCGCGGCCGGACGGGCGGGAACAGGGTGGTCAGGTGGTAGGCGACGTCGTCGGCCGTGGCCGGCCGGGGTCGCCCGGTCCGGGCCCACCGGCGCAGGTCAAGCCCCGCGGGCGGCACCCAGGGGCGTCGGCCGGACCGCAGGCACATCACCGGGGCGTCCAGCGCGTACGCCGCCCAGGCCGCGCGCGGGTCGGGGCCCTCCGGCGGCGCCAGGGCACGCCCGGGGTCCACCCGCGTGTAGGCGGCCTGCCGGGTGGAGCGCCACCCGGTCGGGCGGCCCAGGTGCAGCGGGGAGTTGGCGAAGGCGGCGACCAGGACCGCGCCCAGCAGGTGGGCGAGGCGCCAGCGCCGCCCGTACCCGAGGGGGCCCGGTTCCTCGAAGCCGGCGTCGAGGGAGACCTGCACGGACGCGGTCCGGCACATGATGGTGCGGCCGGCGGTGCTCCACCGGTCGTAGTGCGCCTCCATGGCGTCGTAGCGGGGGGTGGCCAGCACGCGGCGCGGCGGGTGCCAGGGGTCCTGGCCGTATCCGGCGAGGGTGAGCCCGAGGTCGCGCAGTGCGGGACGGGCTCGGGCGAGGTCGGCGGAGACCTCCTCCACGCAGGCGGTCAGGGACCGCGCGGGGCGGGAGCTGAACTCCAGCTGACCACCGGGTTCGACGGTGATCAGGGACCGCAGGGGCAGGGCGCGCAAGCGGTCGGCGGCGGCTGCCAGCAGGGGCGGGGCGACGGGCCGGGCCGGGTCGCCCAGGTCGTGCACGAGCCATTCCAGTTCGACACCGAGCAGCCGTGGCGGCCCGGTCTTGAAACAGATGCCGCGCACCAGCGAGTCGGCTTCCGCTTCACCGACGACGCGTGGGGGACCCGCCCTGTCGGACTCGGTTTCGGTCACTGTCCGTGCCTCCGTTCACAGCCGATGCCGTCTGATCCGGTGACTCCAGTAAAACCATGCCGCACAGCCACCTCAAGGGTGCCTGGGGGTGACCGGGCCGCGCCGCCCCTCGCGGGGCGGCGCCGGATCCGGGGTCACCCCGTTATTGTGGCGAGCCCTTGACGCGGCCGCCAGAGGAGGGCGTACGGTCCCAGAGGTGACCGCATCCGGGGTGACCGCCGACGTCTACCTCCCCGCGACCTACGCGCGCGGGGTGCCCTACGACCGGTTCCGGGAACTGCGCGAGACGCACCCGGTGTGCCGCGTCGGGGAACCGGCCGTCGGACCCTGGCCGCCCGGCCCCGGCTTCTGGGCGGTGTTCCGGCACGCCGACGTCCGGCACGTGCTGCGCAGCCCCGAGGTCTACTCCTCGTACCTGGGGGCCACCCAGATACCCGACCCGGACACCGAGGCCGACCTCGCGTTCGTCCGGTCCATGATGCTCAACCAGGATCCGCCCGCCCACGCCCGGCTGCGCCGCATCGTCGCCGCGGCGTTCAGCCCGCGGGCGGTGCGGGAGCTGGAGGCGGTCATCGAGGCCCGGGCCCGCGCCCTCGTCGACGCCGTGGCCGACGCCGGCGCGGCGGACTTCGTGGAGCTCACCGCCGACCTGCCCGTGCGGACCCTCGCCCACCTCATGGGCGTGCCGGAGGAGGACCGGCGGCTGCTCTTCGACTGGTCGAACCGCGTCATCGGCTACCAGGACGCCGACTACGCGGGGGCCGCCACCGCCGACCCCGCGACGCTGAGCCCGATGGGCCGGGCCGCCCTCGCCCACCGCCCGGCCACGCCCGTCCGCCCCGACGGAAGCGCGATCAGCCCCCGGTCCCGGGAGGCCCTCGCCGACCTGACCGCCTACGCGCACGCCCTGGCCGACCATGCCCGGCCCGGCAGCGTGCTGGCCCGGGCGCGCGAGGGCGGCCTGACCCGTGACGAATTCGAGACCATGTTCTTCCTCTTCGCGGTCGCCGGGAACGAGACGCTGCGCAACGGCATCCCGGGCGGCCTGCTCACCCTCCTCGACCACCCCGGGCAGTGCGCGCTCCTGCGGGAGAAGCCGGAGCTGATGCCCTCGGCGGTGGAGGAGATCCTGCGCTACTGGCCACCCGTCATGAACTTCCGGCGCACCGCCACCCGCGACACCACCCTCGGCGGGGTGCGCGTGCGGCGCGGTGAGAAGGTCGTCGTCTTCCACGCCTCCGCCAATCGGGACGAGCGCGTCTTCCCCGACCCCGACCGCTTCGACATCACCCGCACCCCCAACGACCACCTCAGTTTCGGCTTCGGCCCGCACGTCTGCCTCGGCGCCCGCCTCGCGCGCGTCCAGCTGCGGGCGATGCTGGGCACAGCACTGCACCGGCTGCCCGGCCTGGAGCGGGCGGGCGAACCGGTGCGGCTGACGTCGAACTTCCAGAACGGCCTCAAGCACCTGCCCGTCAGATGGAGAACAGGTCGGTGAACGGCCCGGTGGCGTCGCCCACTTCATGGCCGAAGGGCGAGTTGAAGTCCCAGACGAGGAAGAGGAGGAAGGCGATCAGCGAGGTGTAGAGCCCGGCGAGCAGCAGCTCCCGCGAGGTCCGCCTGATCTGCAGGGTGAAGATCATGCCCACCGCGACGGCGGCTCCCGCGATCAGCCCGAACCACACCACGCCCGGCATCGTCGGCTCGGCGTTCTGGGCCCGCACGCTCCGGGCGGCGGACGCCTGTGAGACCTGGTCCAGCAGCGGTTGGTACGACTGCCCCTCGTGGTCGTTGCGCGGCACGTAGGAGGTCACGTCCTCGCGCACCTTGGCGAGCAGCTTCGACCCCTTCTCGGTGAGCTCCCCCTTGTCGAGCATGTGCTGCCACTCCGTGTTCACCACGTGGCTCACATACGCCTCGACGTCCTTGCGCGTGCGGTCCCGGGCCTCCGGGGCGTACGCCTTCACCCGCTCGCTGACCTCGTGCAGGGCGGTCGCCTCCGTCTGCACGCTCTGCTGTGCGGCGCCGCGTCCCTCCCACACGCCGGCGATGGCGAGGCCCAGCACGATGGCGTAGACCACGCCCATCATCATCGTCATGTACTCGATCACGTCGGGGGTCTCGGAGGGGTCGTCCTCCTCCTCCGGACGCCGACCGCGGAGCAGGGTGATGGTCAGGACGACGGTGCAGGCGGCGACCATCGCGAGGACCAGGACCAGCCACTCGGACAAGGGGAACCTCCGGGAGAGGGAGCGGTGCGGAAGGGGGGAGTGGCGGCGGGGCCGGGTCAGCCGCGCCGGCCGCCGCTGCCGCCGCGCGGCCGCAGCATCGCCGCGGCGAGGACGGCGGGAGCGGTGAGCAGCAGGGTGACGGTGACCAGCGAGGGGCCGCCGTCGGGTGGCTTGACGTAGCTCTGGTGGTAGGCGTGGGGCCCGACGTGGGCGGGCGAAGGCGGCGGGGCCGGCGGGGTCGGTTTCGGTGGCGCGGCGGGCTCGGGGAGGACGGGCGCCGGGGGCGGCGGTACGGCCCGGGCCTTCGCGATAACCGGACGGACGGGGGCGGGCGGTGGCGTGGGCCGGGGCGGCGCGGGGGCCGGCCGGGCGGGCGGTGGTGGTGCGGGCGCGGGCGGGGCGGCCGTGGCCGGCGGCCGGGGCGGACGGTGGCGGCAGGTGCGGACCTCGGCCGCGCTCGCCCCGGTGTGCGCTCTCAGCACCAGGCAGCCGGAGCTGTCCCGGACGATCATCGCGGCGCCGTCACCCGAGGCGGCGATCAGCCCGCGGGGTAGCCCGTCGCCGGGGGGCCGGGGGCGGCCGGCGGGCGCGGGGAACTCCCAGGCGGAGGTGCGGGTTTCCACGGTGGCGCGGCCTGCGCCGGCCGGCCCGGTGCGGCGGGCCCGCACGGTGGCGGAGGGGGTGCCGGCGGCCGCGCGGGCCGTGCCGGAACGATCCGCCTGCGGGGGCCGGGCGCCGGGTGCGAAAGCTCCCGCGGACGGGGGGTCACCGGGATCGCCGGGATCGTCGCCCCCCGCCGGCCCGGCGCCCGCGGTCGCCAGTACGGCGACGCACGCCACGATTCCCGTTCGCCCTGCCCGTGCCCATCCACTCACGACGGAGATCCTCCCGGGGCCCGTAGCCCGATCCGCCGCCGCGGAGCGCGAATCCCTTCCAAGGGATGAAAAAATGTGGACTTTCTGTGTGCGACAAGCCGGGCAATGGCGAAGTAACGGGCGGGCGGGGAGAGGAAGTTCACCCGACGGGTCCGGCGCCGGCCGCTGCCGGGCCGGCGCCGTTCGCCGTCACGGGTCCAAGAAGTCCCCGTGCCGGCCCGACCCGGCGGCGAAGCGGGCGGCCCCGTCGGCCGCCTCCGCCAAGGACGCCGCGCCGTGGGCGAGTTCCGCGGCCATCGCCCGCTCCAGCGGGAGCCCCTCCTGGTCCAGCAGGGACGCGCGGTCGCCGCGCAGGCAGGTCTGCGGGAAGCGGGCGAGCCGCGCGGCCAGTTCCTCCGCCGCCGCCCGGGCCCCGCCTGTCGGCACCAGGCGGTTGGCCAGACCGATGGCGTACGCCTCGGCCGCGGGCACCGGGCGGCCGGTGAGGATCAGGTCCATGGCGCGGCTCGCCCCGATCAGCCGGGGGAGCCGGACGGTGCCGCCGTCGATCAGCGGCACTCCCCAGCGGCGGCAGAAGACACCGAAGACGGCGTCCTCCTCAGCCACCCGCAGGTCGCACCACAGCGCCAGCTCCAGGCCGCCCGCCACCGCGTGCCCGCTCACCGCCGCGATCACCGGCTTCGACAGCCGCAGCCGCGTGGGGCCCATGGGGCCGTCACCGTCGGGCGCGACCCTGTTGCCGTGCCCGGCGGCGAACGCCTTGAGGTCGGCGCCCGCGCAGAACGTGCCGCCCTCACCCCACAGCACCGCCGCCCGCGCCTCCTCGTCCTCCTCGAAGGCCCGGAAGGCGTCGGCGAGTTCCGCGGCCGTCGCCGCGTCCACGGCGTTGCGCACGGCGGGCCGGGAGAGGATGACGGTGGTGACGGGACCGGAGCGCTCCACGCGGACCGTCACCGCGCGTCCTTCGCCCGGGCACGCTCCAGGACCGCGCCCAGGTCCGCACCCGGCGGCAGCGTGCCGAAGGCGTTCCCCCAGTCGGCGTCCAGCCGGGAGGCACAGAAGGCGTCCGCGACGGCCGGGGTGCTGTACCGGACGAGCAGGCTGCCCTGGAGGACGAGCGTGAGCTGCTCGGCGACGCGGCGGGCGAGGAGCTGGGCGCGGCCGGGGTCGCCGAGCGAGCCGAGCAGGGCGCGCAGCCGGCCGGTGGCGGCGTCCAGCCGGGCGTCGGCGCCCGCCGCGGCGCCGACCTCCGCGAAGTAGGCGTCCAGGGCGGCCGGTTCCCGGGTCAGCGCGCGCAGGACGTCCAGGGCCGCCACATTGCCCGAGCCCTCCCAGATCGACAGCAGGGGCGCCTCGCGGTAGAGCCGCGGCATGCCGGACTCCTCGACGTAGCCGTTGCCGCCGAGGCATTCGAGCGCCTCCGCCGCGTGCGCGCTGCCCCGCTTGCACACCCAGTACTTGCCCGCCGCGAGGGCGAGCCGCCGCAGCGCCGCCTCCCCGTCGTCACCTGCCTCCGACCGGTCGAGCGCCGCCGCCAGCCGCATCGCCAGGACCGTCGCGGCCTCGGACTCCACCGCGAGGTCCGCCAGGACGTTGCGCATCAGCGGCTGGTCGATCAGCTCGGCGCCGAACGCCTTGCGGTGGGCGGCGTGGTGCAGGGCCTGCCGCAGCCCCGCCCGCATCCCCGCCGCCGAGCCGATGACGCAGTCCAGCCGGGTCATGTTGACCATCTCGACGATGGTGCGCACCCCGCGCCCCGGCTCCCCGACCGGCCGGGCGAGCGCCTGCTCGTACTCGACCTCCGCCGAGGCGTTGGAGCGGTTGCCGAGCTTGTCCTTCAGCCGCTGCAGGCGCATGGCGTTGAGGGTGCCGTCGGGCAGGACGCGCGGCATGAGGAAGCAGGTCAGGCCCTCTCGCGCCTGGGCCAGCACCAGGAAGACATCGCTCATCGGCGCGGAGGTGAACCACTTGTGACCGGTGATCACATACGAGCCGTCGCCCGCGGGCTCGGCCGTCGTGGTGTTCGCCCGGACGTCCGAGCCGCCCTGCTTCTCCGTCATCGACATGCCCGCGATCAGGCCCCGCTTGCCGAGCGGCGGCCGGAGCCCGAAGTCGTACGCGCGCGAGGCCAGCAGCGGCTCGTAGACGGCGGCCAGCTCCGGCTGGGCGCGTAGGGCCGGGACGGCGGCGTACGTCATGGAGACGGGACAGCCGTGGCCCGGCTCGGCCTGCGCCCACGCGTAGAACTTCGCGGCGCGCACCAGGTGGGCGCCTGGGCGCGGCTCCGCCCAGGGGGCGGCGTGCTGTCCGCTGCCGACCGCCTCGGCCATCAGCTGGTGCCAGGCGGGATGGAACTCCACCTCGTCGACGCGGTGGCCGAACCGGTCGTGGGTGCGCAGCACCGGCGGGTGGGCCTCGGCCGCCCGCGCCCACTCCTGCACCTCCTGCGACCCGGCCCGGGCCCCCAGCTCACGCACCTCCCGCTCGCCCCAGCCGCCGCCGTCGCGGCGCAGCGCCTCCAGCAGCGCGGGGTCGTCGGCGGTGGTGAAGCCGGTCAGGGGCGGGGGCTGGTTGAACACGTCGTGTGTGGCGCTCACGGGGAGACCTCCGGTCGGCGGGGGAGCTGCGGGCGGCGGGAGACGTCGGTATTACAGTTTCATGATGCGTGACGGAAGGCTGTAATGGATAGGGTTTCGGCAACCATGGACGACACCGGACCTCTCACCCTGCGCCCGCTCACCGCCCGCTCGATCGTGCTCTCCACCCTCCTCGGCCACCACCCGCCGGCCCTGCCGGCCCGCGCCCTGGTGCGCGTCGGCGAGCTCTTCGGCACCGCGGAGGGCACCGTCCGCACCGCCCTCACCCGCATGGTCGCCGCCGGTGACCTGCGGCAGGACGACGGCGAGTACCGGCTCACCGAGCGGCTCCTCGCCCGCCAGGCCCGGCAGGACGACAGCCTGGCTCCCCGCACCCGCCCCTGGGACGGCGGCTGGGAGATCGCCGTCGTCACCACCGACCGCCGCCCGGCCCCCGACCGCGCGGCCCTCCGGCAGGCCATGGCGGCTCTGCGCCTGGCCGAGCTGCGTGAAGGGTGCTGGCTGCGCCCGGCCAACCTCGTCCGCGAGCGCCCCGCCGTCGTGGCCGACCAGTGCACGGTGTTCACGGGCGCCCCCGAAGGCGACCCGGCCCGGCTCACGGCCGGCCTGTGGGACCTGGAGGGCTGGGCGGCGCGGGCCCGCGCCCTGGAGGCGGCCCTGCGCCCGGGCGGCCTGGCCGAACGCTTCACGGTCTCGGCGGCGGTCCTGCGCCACTTGCTGGCCGACCCGGTCCTGCCCGCGGCCCTCCTGCCACGGGACTGGCCGGGCGAGCGGCTCCGCGACCGCTACGCGGCCTTCGACCGGGATTTCCGCGAGCTGCTGCTGCGGCACATCGGCGTCCGGGAGCGGTGAGAGGGGCCGGGCGGGCGGGCCCGCCCGCCCGGCCCCCAGGCACCGGCCCGGCCGCCGGCCCCTGCCCGGTCGCCGCGAGCATGTCCGTCGGGGACTGGGCGGGGTGCAGCCCGATGTTAAACCGG
>NZ_JBEYZW010000081.1:0-31334 GCF_040646215.1 Streptomyces sp. NPDC046215
GCCGGACGGGCTCATGAGCCCGTCCGGCGCTTTTGAGAACGCGCCCGCAGGGCGCTCGCCGCCGCAGGCGGCACAGACGGCCCGCAGGCCGAAGGGTCCGGCTACCGTCCGCGCAGCGCCCGGTACCGCGCGACCAGCGCCTGCGTCGACGCGTCCAGCCCCGGCACCTCCGCACCCTCCACCAGCGCGGGCTCGACCCGCTTGGCGAGGACCTTGCCGAGCTCGACGCCCCACTGGTCGAAGGAGTCGATGTTCCAGATCGCGCCCTGGACGAACACCTTGTGCTCGTAGAGGGCGATCAGCTGACCGAGCACCGACGGGGTCAGCTCGCTCGCGAGGACCGTCGTCGTCGGGTGGTTGCCGCGGAACGTCTTGTGCGGGATCAGCTCAGGCGGCACGCCCTCCGCCGCGACCTCCTCCGGCGTCTTGCCGAAGGCGAGCGCCTGCCCCTGGGCGAAGAGGTTCGCCATCAGCAGGTCGTGCTGCCCGACCAGACCCGGCAGCAGGTCGTCCACGGGCTTGGCGAAGCCGATGAGGTCCGCGGGGATCATCTTCGTCCCCTGGTGGATCAACTGGTAATAGGCATGCTGGCCGTTGGTGCCGGGGGTGCCCCAGACGACGGGACCCGTCTGCCAGTTGACGGGCTGTCCGTCGCGCCCTGTGGACTTGCCGTTGGACTCCATGTCCAGCTGCTGCAGGTACGCCGTGAACTTGGACAGGTAGTGGCTGTAGGGCAGCACCGCGTGCGACTGGGCGTCGTGGAAATTGCCGTACCAGATGCCCAGCAGGCCCAGCAGCAGCGGCGCGTTCTCCTCGGGCGGCGCGCACCGGAAGTGCTCGTCGACCAGGTGGAAACCGGCCAGCATCTCGCGGAAGTGGTCGGGGCCGATGGCGAGCATCAGGGAGAGGCCGATGGCGGAGTCGAAGGAGTAGCGCCCGCCGACCCAGTCCCAGAACTCGAACATGTTGGCCGTGTCGATGCCGAACTCGGAGACCTTCTCTTCGTTGGTCGACAGCGCCACGAAGTGCTTCGCCACGGCCTCCTCGCCGGCGCGCAGGCCGGTCAGCAGCCAGTTGCGGGCGGAGGTGGCGTTGGTGATGGTCTCGATCGTGGTGAAGGTCTTCGACGCGATGACGAACAGCGTCTCGGCCGGGTCGAGGTCCCGCAGGGCCTCGTGCAGGTCGGCGCCGTCGACGTTGGAGACGAAACGGAACGTCATTTCCCGGTCGGTATAGGCGCGCAGCGCCTCGTACGCCATCGCCGGACCGAGGTCGGATCCGCCGATACCAATGTTGACGACGTTCTTGATCCGCTTGCCGGTGTGGCCCTTCCAGTCTCCGGAGCGCACCCGGTCGGTGAAGACCTGCATCTTGCGCAGCACGGCGTGCACGGCCAGGACGACGTTCTCCTTGCCGTGCGCCCCCTCGACCTCGATGTCGGTGGATTCGGGGGCACGCAGCGCCGTGTGCAGCACGGCGCGGTCCTCGGTGGTGTTGATCTTCTCGCCGCGGAACATCGCGTCGCGCAGCTCCGCCACCCCGGCCGCCGCCGCCAGCTCGCGCAGGAGCCGCAGGGTCTCGTCGGTGACGAGGTGCTTGGAGTAGTCCAGGTGCAGATCGCCGACGGAGAGCGAGTAGCGCTCGGCCCGCTGCGGATCGTTCGCGAACAGCTCGCGCAGATGCACCTCCCCCAGCTCCTCGCGGTGCTTGGCCAGCGCGTTCCACTCAGGCATCCGGTCGAGCCTGGTGCGGCCTTCTGCGTTCATCTCGGACATCAGCCCACTTCTTCTCGTAGCTGCCCCGCCACCGTCCAACCTAATTGATCAGGGGCCGTAACGAGACGACCCCCGCACGCGAGCGGCCCGGTCGCGCTCCTGGTACAGGTGCGCGGCCGGGCCGCTTCGACGGGTGGCGCTCAGATCTCCCCGCGGAGCTTCGCGAGGGCCTCGGCGAGGATCGCCTCGCCATCGGCGTCGCTGCGCCGCTCCCGGACGTAGGCGAGGTGGGTCTTGTACGGCTCGGTGCGCGGCGGGTCCGGGGGGCTGTCCCGGTCCTGACCGGCCGGGAAGCCGCAGCGGGGACAGTCCCAGGTGTCCGGCACCTGGGCGTCGCTGGCGAAGCTCGGCTGCGTCTCGTGCCCGTTCGAGCACCAGAAGGAGATGCGGAGGCGCGGCGCGGACTCGCCCCGCTCGGCCTCCCCCATCGGCCCCGCTCCGACCCGGCTTCCTCGGATCGCGTTGCCACTTGCCACGGTCGTAACTCCCTGCGTAATGGTGCTGCACGGTGCCAAATAGCGGCTGCGCCGCGGGGTCGGTCGATGACTCCGCTGCGGGCGCCCCAGTCTACGTAAGGCCCAACGCGCGTCCAGGGGCAGGAGTTACAGCCCGGCCGCGAGGACACGACCCCAATGATAGGCCGCGTCCACGACGGTACGTCAGCTATCGAGCTTCATCAGCAGGCCGAGCACGACAATGCAGGCGAACCAGAGCAGACCGATCACCACGGTGATCCGGTCGAGGTTGCGCTCGGCGACCGAGGAGCCGCCGACGGAGGACTGCATGCCGCCACCGAACATGTCGGAGAGGCCGCCACCCTTTCCCTTGTGCATGAGCACCAGCATCATCATCAGCAGGCTGAAGACGATGAGGGCGATCGAGAACCCCATGACCACGGCTGGACCAACTCTCTCGGACTGGAACGGTGAGGGGCCGGGCGGCGCGAAAGCACCGGTCCCGGCCCCGACAGGGTACGACGGGGAGACCCCGTCGTCATAGCGCTGCTACTGGTCCCGGAACCGGACGATCTTGCAGAACTCGTCCACGTCCAGGGCGGCGCCGCCCACCAGGGCGCCGTCGACGTCCGGCTGCGCCATGATCGCGGCGATGTTGCCGGACTTGACGGAGCCGCCGTACTGGATGCGCACCTTGTCGGCAAGCTCACGGCCGTAGAGCTCGGCCAGCCGGCCGCGGATGGCCCCGCAGACCTCCTGGGCGTCCTCGGGGGTGGCGACCTCGCCGGTGCCGATGGCCCACACGGGCTCGTAGGCGATGACGATCGACTCGGCCTGCTCGGCCGGGATGTCCTTCAGGGCGCCGTCGACCTGGGCCAGCGTGTGCTGGACCTGGTTGCCGGCCTTGCGGACGTCCAGGCCCTCGCCGACGCACAGGATCGGGGTGAGCCCGTGCCGGTAGGCGGCCTTGACCTTGGCGTTGCAGATCTCGTCCGTCTCGGCGTGGTACTGGCGGCGCTCGCTGTGCCCGACGGCCACGTAGGTGCACTTGAGCTTGGACAGCATCGCGCCGGAGATCTCGCCGGTGTAGGCGCCGGAGTCGTACGCCGAGAGGTCCTGGGCGCCGTACTTGATCTTGAGCTTGTCGCCGTCGACCAGCGTCTGCACGGAGCGCAGGTCGGTGAACGGCGTCAGGACGGCGACCTCGGTGGCCTCGTAGTCCTTGTCGGCGAGCGCGAAGGCGAGCTTCTGGACCTGTGCGATGGCCTCAAGGTGGTTGAGGTTCATCTTCCAGTTGCCCGCCATCAGCGGGGTACGGCCGGTGTTTTCCATGGATGCAGCCACGGTGGTTCAGTCCTCCAGTGCGGCGAGGCCGGGGAGCGTCTTGCCCTCGAGGTATTCGAGGCTCGCGCCGCCACCGGTCGAAATATGGCCGAAAGCGTTCTCGTCGAAGCCCAGGATGCGCACGGCCGCGGCCGAGTCGCCACCGCCGACGACGGTGAAGGCGGAGCTGTCGAGCAGGCCCTGGGCGACGGCCTTGGTGCCGCCGGCGTAGTCGGGGTGTTCGAAGACGCCCATCGGGCCGTTCCAGAACACCGTGCCCGCGTCAGCGAGCTTCGAGGCGTAGAGCTCGCGCGTCTTCGGGCCGATGTCCAGGCCCTCCTGGTCCGCCGGAATGGCGTCCGAGGCGACGAGCTCCGGGTTGGCGGGCGCCTTGGTCTTCAGGTCGGGGAAGTCGGCCGAGACCAGGACGTCGACGGGGAGGACGAACTCCACGCCGCGCTTCTCCGCGCGCGCCAGGTAGTCCAGGCAGACCGGGACCTGGTCCTCCTGCAGCAGCGAGATGCCGACCTCGTGGCCCTTGGCCTTGAGGAAGGTGTAAGACATTCCGCCGCCGATGAGGATGCGGTCGGCCTTCTCCAGCAGGTTGTCGATGACACCCAGCTTGTCGGAGACCTTGGCACCGCCGAGCACGACGACGTACGGGCGCGCCACGTCCTCGGTGAGCTTCTTCAGGACGGCGACCTCGGTGGCGATCAGGTCACCCGCGGCGTGCGGCAGGCGCGCCGGGAGGTCGAAGACCGAGGCGTGCTTGCGGTGCACCGCACCGAAGCCGTCGCCCACGTAGAGGTCGGCCAGCGCCGCGAGCTCGTCGGCGAAGGCGCCGCGCTCCGCGTCGTCCTTGCTGGTCTCGCCCGCGTTGAAACGGAGGTTCTCCAGCAGCGTGACCTCGCCGTTCGCCGTTGCGGCAACGGTGGCCTTCGCGCTGTCCCCGACCGTGTCGGTGGCGAACGAGACGTTCTTGCCCAGGATCTCACCGAGCCGCGCGGCGGCCGGCGCGAGCGAGAACCGGGGGTCCGGGGCGCCCTTGGGGCGGCCCAGGTGGGAGGCGACGATCACCTTGGCGCCGGCTCCGGCGAGCTTGGCGATCGTCGGGGCGACGGCGCGGATCCGGCCGTCGTCGGTGATGGTCGTGCCGTCGAGCGGCACGTTGAGGTCGGCGCGGACGAAGATCCGCTTGCCCTCGACGCCGTCCTGGAGGAGTTCGTCGATCGTCTTCATGCAGTGACTCCGGTGACGTAGCGGCTAGTCATGAGACGGGGCCCGTACGACGCTCCATCGCGTCGTACGAGCCCCGTCCCCTACATCTCAATGCCTGTGACCGTACAGCAGGCACAGATCAGAGCTGGCCACCGACGAAGACGGTCAGGTCGACCAGACGGTTGGAGTAGCCCCACTCGTTGTCGTACCAGCCGACGACCTTGACCTGGTTGCCCTGGACCATGGTCAGGGAGGAGTCGAAGGTGCAGGAGGCCGGCCAGTTCACGATGTCGGAGGAGACGATCGCGTCCTCGGTGTACTCGAGGATGCCCTTGAGCTGACCCTCGGCGGCCTTCTGGAAGGCGGCGTTGATCTCTTCCTTGGTGGTCTCGCGGTCGAGCTCGAGGACCAGGTCGGTGACCGAGCCGGTCGGGACCGGGACGCGCATGGCGATGCCGTCCAGCTTGCCCTTGAGCTGCGGGAGGACCAGGGCGGTGGCCTTGGCGGCACCCGTCGAGGTCGGGATGATGTTCTCCGCGGCGGCGCGGGCGCGGCGCAGGTCGGAGTGCGGGAAGTCCAGGATGCGCTGGTCGTTGGTGTACGCGTGGACCGTGGTCATCATGCCCTTGACGATGCCGAAGCTCTCGTCGAGGACCTTCGCCATCGGCGCCACGCAGTTGGTGGTGCAGGAGGCGTTGGAGATGACGTGGTGGCTGGCCGCGTCGTACTTGTCCTGGTTGACGCCCATGACGACCGTGATGTCCTCGTCCTTGGCGGGCGCGGAGATCAGGACCTTCTTGGCGCCGGCCGCGATGTGCTTCGCGGCGTCGGCCTTCTTGGTGAAGATGCCGGTGGACTCGATGACGATGTCGGCGCCCAGCTCGCCCCAGGGCAGGTTGGCGGGGTCGCGCTCAGCCATCGTCTTGAAGGTCATGGAACCGACAGTGATCGAGTCGTCGGTGTGGCTGACCTCCTGCTTCAGACGACCCAGGATGGTGTCGTACTTCAGCAGGTGGACCAGGGTGGCGTTGTCGGTCAGGTCGTTGACACCGACGATCTGGATGTCCGCACCCTGCTCCAGCAGCGCGCGGAAGTAGTTACGACCGATACGGCCAAAGCCGTTGATGCCTACGCGGATCGTCACGAACCGATCTCCTCGTTGGTTTGCCGGTCTGTCCGCCGGCGGCTGTATGGGAAGTCCCCGACCACCAACGACCCTACCTCTAAGTACAGGGGTATGTGACATTGAAGGGTCTTGCACAAGTGGGCGGCCTCAGGCACAATTGCGCGCCCTCGGGACGGGGCCCCTGGTCGTGCGCCGGCGGAGGTCATCCGCCGATGGCGCGCAGGGCCGCGCCGAGGAGCGTGGCGCGTTCCCGGGCGTCCCGTACGTGCTCCAGACCGAAGCCCAGCAGCACGGTGTCGGGTGTGGTGACGGCCGCCGAGAAGTGGGCGGCGGCTGCGGAGAGTGACGCCCCGCTGTCACCGAGAGTGACGGACGGGTCCGCCCGGACGGGGGACGCGGGAGCGGCGTAGTCGCCGGCCGCGGCGCTGCGGAAGTGCGGGAAGGTCTCGGGCGGCAGGTCGTCCGAAAGGGAGCTGAAGGACCCGGCGGTGTCCAGCGGGACGCCCGGGGCGTCCCCGAGGGCTACCGAGGTGCCGGCGAGGGCACCGGTGCCGTGGAACCGCGGCGGCCTGGGGTGGGAGAGCCTGTGGCCCGCTCCCAGGTAGTACTGGCCGAAGTCGTCGGTGTCGGCGCGGCCGACCCGCGCGCTGCCGCCGGCCAGGGTGCCCGCGGCGATCAGCTTGCCCCCTTCGTTGACGAAGTCCCGGACGGCGAGCAGCGTGTCGCCTCCGGGCCGGTTGGCGGCCGAGTACCAGACGACGGTGGTGAAGTTGCCGAGGACGCCGAGGGCGTGCGGGGCGCCCTGTGCGGCGACGTCCCAGACGGCGGCCCTGCGGCCGTCGGCGGCGAGGGCCTCGGTGTAGGCCGCCAGCTGCCGCGCGGGGGCGCCCTCGTCGGCGATGACGAGGGTGTCGGTACGGGGCCGCTTCGCCACGGTGTAGGTGAAGGGCTCGCTGGCGGTGCGCCGGCCCTCACGGGTGCGGGCGGTGTACCAGACCTGCACGGTGGAGCCGGGATCGGCGCCCTCGACCGAGGCCCGGTACTGGTCGAAGTGGAGGTTGTCCTCACCGCCGTAGCGGTCGCCGCCCTCCCACGCCTCCAGGCGCTCGGTGTGCGTCCGGCCGCCGTCGACGCGGTAGTTGAGGCGCTTGTCCCGCAGGCTCTTGCGCGCGGTGACGGCGACCTGCTGCTCCTCGCCCCGCGCGTAGGAGGTGGTGAAGGTGTCGGGGGTGAAGTCCGGGGCGGGCAGGACGGCCGAGGGCGCCGGGCGGTCGGGGCCGGCCCGGTGGGATGCGGTCTCGGCGACGGCGAGCGCGAAGGGGACGTTCTTGGCGAACTCCTGCTGGATCAGCTTCTCGTCGTCGGGGAAGGTGAAGCCGGAGCGGCAGTCGGCCGGGTTCCAGGGGTCGTCCGGGTCGAGCGCGGAGACCGTCTGGCAGGTCGACATCTCGGGGGTGAACATCATCGTGCCGTTGACGTTGGCCGCGTGGCCGTCGGCTTCGCCGTTGGTGGTGTAGAGCTCCGAGGAGAGCTGGGGGCGGTAGCCGGGTATCGCGGACTTCTCCGGGGTGCCGGCCAGCGCCCTGTACAGGACGTCGTCCGGGGTGGGCGTGTTGACCTGCCAGCCGACGCCGTAGAGCAGCAGTTCGGCCGCCGAGTGGTAGTTGATCGCGTAGCGGAAGTGGAGGCGCTTCTGGAGCCCGTCCATGGCCCGCGTCTCCGGCTCGGACGATGCAGCGGGGCCGCGGTAGGTCTCGGAGGCGGGCCGGGGCGAGGAGCCCTCGTTGTCGTAGCCCCACCGGTGGGAGAAGTTGCGGTTGAGGTCGACGCCGTCGCCGGCGGTGATCTTGCCGTCGCCGTTGTTGTCGCGGAGGTTCTTGCGCCACAGGCGGGTGTCCGGGCCCTGGAAGGTGTGGTCGTAGCCGTCCGGGTTGGCGGACAGCACGAACCACAGCTCCGTCCGGTCCACGAGCCGGGTGATCCGGTCGTCCTTGCCGTAGCCGTCGAGGTAGTGGTGCATCAGCCGCCGGGTCATCTCCGGCGTGATCCACTCCCGGGCGTGCTGATTGGAGGCGTAGAGGACCGCGGGCTTGTCGCCGTCGTCGGTCTTGGCCGCGTTCCGGCTGACCTTGAGGGCGAGGATGTCCTGGCCGCGCACCGTCTTGCCGATGCTGACGACCTTGGTGAGGCCGGGGTGCGCGCGGGCCGTGTCGGTGATCTCCTGCTTGAGGCCCTTCTTCCCGCTGTACGGGCGGAAGACGCCGTCCCCCGCGGCCTTGAGCCTCTCCTGGGTCCGCTGCGGCACCCGCCGCTCGGTGAGGTCCACCTTCCGCTCCCGCAGGGCCTGGGCCTGCCGGGCGGTGAGGTGGAGCTCGACCGGGGCGGTGCGGTCCGCGGGGATCCGCTCGCCCAGCTCGTGCCCGTCGGCGCCGGCCTGGAGGAGCAGCGGGACCTGTGCGGCGGTGACCTCGGCCGTCCACACGCCGATCGGGCCGGGGTCGGCGCCGGCGTCCGGGGCCGGTCCTGCCTGGGCGAAGGGTGCCGCGGCCAGTCCGCCGATCAACAGCGAAGCCACTGCTCCGAACCCCGCGAACGTTCTCGTTCTGCGTCTCATGAGCCCCCCTTGCTGGTGTCTGCCACGTCAGTGCACACGGCGCCAGGCTGGTGAAGGCCCATGCTCATGTCAATGGGGCCTCGGTGGGGGAACGCGGCGCCCCCGGCGGCCGGGTCGGGCCGCCGGGGGGCGGGGTCTGCCGGGGCCGGGCGGGCCCTGAGCGCGGGGGCGGGGCGTCGGGGCTGGTCAGCCGACCATGCCCTCGGCCATCTCCTCCGAGAGGTCCGAGAGGTCGGAGAGGTTGGACTCCGTGCCGGGGATGCCCAGGTCCTGTGCGCGCTTGTCGGCCATGGCCAGCAGCCGTCGGATCCGGCCGGCGACGGCGTCCTTGGTGAGCGGCGGGTCGGCGAGGGCGCCCAGCTCCTCCAGGGACGCCTGCTTGTGCTCCATGCGCAGCCGGCCGGCCGCGGCGAGGTGCTCGGGCACCTCCTCGCCGAGGATCTCCAGGGCCCGCTGGACCCGGGCGCCGGCGGCGACGGCGGCGCGCGCGGAGCGGCGGAGGTTGGCGTCGTCGAAATTGGCGAGGCGGTTGGCGGTGGCCCGGACCTCGCGGCGCATCCGCCGCTCCTCCCAGGCGAGCACCGACTCGTGCGCGCCCAGCCGCGTCAACAGGGCGCCGATCGCGTCACCGTCCCGGACGACCACGCGGTCCACTCCGCGGACCTCGCGCGCCTTGGCCGCGATCTGGAGCCGGCGGGCGGCCCCGACCAGGGCGAGGGCCGCCTCCGGGCCGGGGCAGGTCACCTCCAGGGAGGAGGAGCGACCGGGCTCGGTGAGCGAACCGTGGGCCAGGAAGGCGCCCCGCCAGGCGGCCTCCGCGTCACAGGTGGCGCCGGAGACGACCTGCGGGGGCAGGCCGCGGATCGGCCGGCCGCGGCCGTCGACCAGGCCGGTCTGGCGGGCCAGCTGATCACCGCCCGCCACTACCCGCACCACGTACCGGCTGCCGCGGCGCAGCCCGCCGGGGGCCATCACCACCAGGTCGGAGGCGTGCCCGAAGATCTCCAGGATGTCCTTGCGCAGCCGCCGGGCGGCGATCCCGGTGTCCAGCTCCGCCTCGATCACGATGCGCCCGCTGACCAGGTGCAGCCCGCCCGCGAACCGCAGGATCGCCGAGACCTCCGCTTTCCGGCAGCAGGTCCGGGTGACGGGGAGCCGGGAGATTTCATCCTTCACCGCTGCCGTCATCGCCATGGGCCGATCCTTCCATGCATCCGAAAAATACGGTCGTACGCGGCGGCCAACAGCTCGGGGTCATGCGTCGGCGAGCTGTCGGGCGCGGCGACCGGCGCCAGCTCGACCGCGGCTCCGAGCCGTTTGGCGGCGTCGATGAGGCTTTCGCGGTCGGGCACGGCGGCCTCGTCGGCCAGCACCACGTCCAGGGCGAGTTTAGGGGCGTGTCGGGCCAAAACCTCCAAATGACGCTGCGGGGAGAAGCCATCGGTTTCACCGGGCTGTGGTGCGAGGTTCAACGACAGGACCCGGCGGGCCTTGGTCTCCTGCAGCGCTTCGAGCAGCTCGGGGACCAGCAGGTGCGGGATCACGGAGGAGAACCAGGAGCCGGGGCCGAGGACCACCCAGTCGGCGTCCAGGACGGCCGCGACGGCCTCGGGGACCGCCGGCGGGTCCTCCGGCACGACGTGCACGGACTGCACCTCGCCGGGGGTGAGGGCCACGGTGGCCTGGCCGCGGACGGTGCTGATCGCGTCGGGCTCGGCCGGGTCGTGGCCCCGGACGAGCGCCTGGAGCTCCAGCGGCACCGCGGACATGGGCAGCACCCGGCCGTGCGCGCCGAGCAGCTTGCCGACCAGGTCCAGGGCCTGGACGTGGTCGCCGAGCTGCTCCCACAGGGCGACGATCAGCAGATTGCCGACGGCGTGGCCGTGCAGGTCGCCCTCGCTGGCGAAGCGGTGCTTGATGACGCGGGCCCAGGTCTGGCCCCAGTCGTCGTCGCCGCACAGGGCGGCGAGGGCCTTGCGCAGGTCCCCGGGGGGCAGCACGCCCAGCTCGTCGCGGAGCCGGCCGCTAGAGCCGCCGTCGTCGGCGACGGTGACGACGGCCGTCAGGTCGCCGGTGATCCGGCGCAGGGCGGCGAGCGACGCCGACAGGCCGTGGCCGCCGCCGAGCGCGACGACCTTGGGCTGCGCGCCACGGGTGGACCGCCCGCCCCGGGCGGGGACCAGGCGGCGGACCCGGCGCAGCCGGAACGTGCGGCCGGTCACTCGCGCCCCATGTCCCTGTGGACGACGACGGTCTCGACACCTTCGGTGGCCAGTCGGTGGGCGAGCTTCTCGGACATCGCGACGGAGCGGTGCTTGCCGCCGGTGCAGCCGACGGCGATGGTCACGTAGCGCTTGCCCTCGCGGCGGTAGCCCGCGGCGATGAGCTGGAGCAGTTCGGTGTAACGGTCGAGGAACTCCTTGGCGCCGGGCTGGTTGAAGACGTAGCCCGAGACCTCCTCGTTGAGGCCGGTGAAGGGGCGCAGCTCGGGGACCCAGTGCGGGTTGGGCAGGAAGCGGCAGTCGACCACGAGGTCGGCGTCGACGGGGAGGCCGTACTTGTAGCCGAAGGACATGACGGTGGCGCGCAGCTCCGGCTCCTCCTCGCCGGCGAACTGGGCGTCCATCTTGGCGCGCAGCTCGTGGACGTTGAGGCTGGAGGTGTCGATCACCAGGTCGGCGTCGCCGCGCAGCTCGCGCAGCAGGTCCCGCTCGGCGGCGATGCCGTCGACGATGCGCCCGGAGCCCTGGAGGGGGTGCGGGCGGCGCACGGACTCGAAGCGGCGCACCAGGGCGTCGTCGGACGCCTCCAGGAAGATCACGCGGCGCTTGACCTTCTTGGCGGCGAGGTCCGCGAGGGACTCCCGGAGGTTGTCGAAGAAGCGGCGCCCGCGGACGTCCACGACCACGGCGATCCGGGCCACGTTGCCCTGCGAGCGGGCGCCGAGGTCCACCATGGTGGGGATCAGGGCGGGCGGCAGGTTGTCCACGACGAACCAGCCGAGGTCCTCCAGGCACTTGGCGGCGGTGCTGCGGCCCGCCCCCGACATGCCGGAGATGATCACCAGCTCGGGGATGCCCGCTGTCTCGCCGGCCGCGTCCGCCGTGGTCGCCGTACTCACCTGTGCTCCGTCTCGATCGGTCCCGGTCATGCTGCTACCCCCGTTCTGCCGGTGCCGCGGGTGCGGCCCCGTCTTCCATACTGCGGTCTTGCGGTGTCCACGGGTGGAACGGCACCTGCCGTCCGCCCGTACAGCGCCGGCCGTGGCCGCCGGAGTCCGCGTCCATCATTCCTCCGCATCGTCCATGATCTCGCCTGTCGCGGTGTTGACGGCAGGGGCGGGCGGGGCCGACGCGGCGAGGGCGGCGGCGATCGTCTCGGCGGTCTTGCGGCCGATGCCGGGCGTCTCGCAGATCTGTTCGATCGTCGCGGCGCGCAGCCGCTTGACGGAGCCGAAGTGCTTCAGCAGCGCCTTCTTGCGCGTGTCGCCGAGGCCGGCGACGGCGTCGAGGGGCCCGGACCGCAGGGTCTTGGTGCGCTTGCTGCGCTGGTAGGCGATGGCGAAGCGGTGCGCCTCGTCGCGGACGCGCTGGAGGAGGTAGAGGCCCTCGCTG
This sequence comes from Streptomyces sp. NPDC046215, assembly GCF_040646215.1. Taxonomy (NCBI): domain Bacteria; kingdom Bacillati; phylum Actinomycetota; class Actinomycetes; order Kitasatosporales; family Streptomycetaceae; genus Streptomyces; species Streptomyces sp. NPDC046215. Next base: position 12,126 of record NZ_JBEYZW010000081.1, read on the forward strand.
GTGCGGGGCAGGACGACGGGATCGTCGTCGTCGGGCAGCCAGACCTCTTCCAGGCGCTTGGCGAGACCGCAGACCGCCACGTCGGTGATGCCGAGCTCGTCCAGGGCCCGCCGGGCGGCGGCCACCTGGGGCTGCCCGCCGTCGACCACCACGAGCTGCGGGGGGTAGGCGAACCGCTTGGGCCGGTCGTCGGCCGGCGCGTCCGGCTCGATGACCTCGCCGGGGCTCACGGCACCGCCGGGACCCGCCGTGTCCTCGGGGGCGCCGGGGCCGTCCTGCCACTCCCCCGTCTTCTGCTTCTCCTGGAGGTAGCGGCGGAAGCGGCGGCCGACGACCTCGTGCATCGAGCGGACGTCGTCCTGTCCGGCGAAGCTCCTGATCTGGAAGCGGCGGTACTCGCTCTTGCGGGCGAGGCCGTCCTCGAAGACGACCATGGAGGCGACGACGTCCTCCCCCTGGAGGTGGGAGATGTCGAAGCACTCGATGCGCAGCGGCGCGGAGTCCAGGCCGAGGGCGTCGGCGATCTCCTCCAGGGCGCGGGAGCGGGTGGTGAGGTCGGAGGCCCGCTTGGTCTTGTGCAGGGCCAGGGCCTGTCCGGCGTTGCGCTGGACGGTGGCCATCAGGTCCTTCTTGTCGCCGCGCTGGGGGATGCGCAGGTCGACGCGGGAGCCGCGCCGCTCGGTGAGCCACTGGGCGACGGGCTCGACCGGATCCGGGAGGGCGGGGACGAGAACCTCCTTGGGGACCGCGTCGCCCTTCTCCTCGCCGTAGAGCTGCTGCAAGGCGTGCTCGACCAGGCCGGCGGTGTCGACGGCCTCGACCTTGTCGGTCACCCAGCCGCGCTGGCCGCGCACGCGCCCGCCGCGGACGTGGAAGATCTGCACGGCGGCCTCCAACTCGTCCTCCGCGACGGCGATCAGGTCGGCGTCGGTGGCGTCGGCGAGGACGACGGCGTTCTTCTCCATGGCGCGCCGGAGGGCCTCCATATCGTCCCGCAGGCGGGCGGCCTTCTCGTACTCCATTTCCTCGGCGGCCTCGCGCATCTGCTCCTCCAGGCGGCGGAGGTAGGCGCCGGTGCGGCCGGCCATGAAGTCGCAGAAGTCCTCCGCCAGTTCGCGGTGCTCCTCGGCGCTGACCCGGCCCACGCAAGGGGCGGAGCACTTGCCGATGTAACCGAGCAGGCAGGGGCGGCCGATCTGGGCGGAGCGCTTGAACACTCCGGCCGAGCACGTGCGGACGGGGAAGACGCGCAGCATCAGATCGACGGTCTCGCGGATGGCCCAGGCGTGGGCGTACGGGCCGAAGTAGCGCACGCCCTTCTTCTTGGGGCCGCGCATGACCTGCACGCGCGGGAACTCCTCGCCCATGGTGACGGCGAGGGAGGGATAGCTCTTGTCGTCCCGGTACTTGACGTTGAACCGGGGGTCGTACTCCTTGATCCAGGAGTACTCGAGCTGGAGCGCCTCGACCTCGGTGGACACCACCGTCCACTCCACCGAGGCGGCGGTGGTGACCATGGTGCGGGTGCGCGGGTGCAGACCGGTGATGTCCTGGAAGTACGAGGAGAGCCGCTGGCGCAGGCTCTTCGCCTTTCCGACGTAGATCACGCGGCCGTGCTCGTCACGGAACCTGTAGACCCCCGGCGAGTCGGGGATCTGTCCCGGCTTGGGTCGGTAGCTGCTGGGGTCGGCCATGTCACACACCCTACTTGCGGGCACTGACAACACCATCGCCGAGCCGTGCCGGGCGCGCGGGCCGAGGGACCGGCCCCGGCGCGTGGGGACGCCGGGGCCGGAGCGGGAGCGGCACGGTGCCGCTCCCTCATAGAGGGTGGTGCGGGGGCAGCGGTCTCAGCGGCGGCGCAGCCTGCGCACCGCCAGCACCGAGCCGCCCAGGGCCAGGGCCGCCGCCGCGGCGGCCGCGGCGGTGACCGCCCCGGCCGGTCCGCCGGCGTCGGTGCGCGCCGCGACCGTCACCGTGCGCCCGGCGGCGGGGTCCGGGGCGGGCTTCCCCGCGGTCTCCGCCCGGCCCGCGTAGCCGCCCGCGAGCCCCTTCTTCTCGTAGGCGGAGCCGGGCAGCTTGTCGCCGTACTCCTTCCGGACACGGGCCCGGTAGCGGTCGACGGTCGTGCCGCCCGCCCCGACGGCACGGGTGGCGTCCGGATCGAGGGGCAGCACCCGGTCGCCGCGCTGGACGTACCAGGCGTCGATCTGCGGTTCCCGGAAGACGGTGCCGCCGCCGAGCTTGCGGTCCCCCTCGGCCGCGTAGCGCGTCTCGTCGTCACCGGTGGCGATGTTGACCACCTTCCAGGTGTCCCCGGCCGGCACGGTCCACACCGACGCGCGCTGCCCGTCCGCGGAGACCGCCTTGCTGGCGAGGAAGTCGAGGGTGGCCACGGCGGCGCCGTCCTTGCCCGCCACGAAGTCCGGGGCGAGCGTGTAGACGGGCACCGTCGCGCCCTCGATCCGGGGCTGTGCCTCCGCCTGGGCGACGGCGCCGTCCCGGGCGAAGAAGCGGGCGAGGGTGTCGAGGGTCGTGGGAGCGGCCGCCGCCTCGTGGGCCGCGGCGACCCCGGCGCGGGAGGGCGCGGCGGGTGCCACCGGGGTGTCGTCGGCGTGCGCGAGGGGCGCGAGGCCGAGGAAGGCCGCGGTGAGCGCTCCGGCGGCCGCCGCACGGGCCGCGTTCTGCCTGGCGTGGACGGTCATGGCGTCACGCTCCGATCCGGTAGAGCGAGTGCGTCCAGGAGAACTCCGAGTTGTTGACGTACCAGCTGTGCGAGGCCCAGTTGTAGCGGCTGTTGGAGGGCCAGGGGTCTCCCCAGTAGACCCAGCTGTTGGCGTCGTCGTATCCGTAGAGGGTGTGCATGTGACCGCCGCCGGAGGCCCACTGGATGCGGGTCTCGATCGGCCGGTCGGCGCTGATCTCGGCCTGGACGGTCGGGTAGCGCAGCCAGCCGGTCACGTACGAGCCGGAGTTGATGCCCGCCCACCTCAGGGCGTTCTGCACATTGCCCAGGGTGGCCTGGTTGTTGGGGCACTCCGTGCCCTGCTGCCGGTTGAAGGCGGCGTTGCAGAACTGGTTCTGGCTGTAGCCGCGGCCGAACCAGGTGGCGATGGTGTTGCCCGCCGCCGCCCAGCACCAGTTGGTCTTCTGCTGGGCCTGCATGGTGATGTTGAGCTTCTTGGACGCGAGCTGTGCGGTGTGGTCGCCGGTGGCGGCGCTCGCCGTGGTGGGGACGGCGAACAGCGCGGCGGCGACGAGGGCCGTCAGGGACAGCCGTCTGCCGCGTATGCGGGTCTTTCCTGGCTTTTCGTGCTGTGCCGATGCACGGGACATGGACGTTCCTCCCGAGGCGATGGGGGGTTGCTGTTTCTGGTGGAGGAGCGCGTCCGGACGCTGGTCAGGAGCATCAGGGTGTTGTCAGTGATCGGTCAACAGGTTTCAATGCTCGGTGAACCGGCCGGTGTGAACAGCCGGTACCGGATGTGAACGGCCGGTGCCCGGCCAGGAGGAACTCAGCGGTCCGGCGGCCCGCTCCGCCCCTGCGGCCGGTGAATATTCACAGGGGGCGAGGGGGCGAGCACCTTGGGACGCAGCAGCTCACAGGCGGGTGTGACCGAGGCCGAACTGGCGCAGGCCCTGCGCACCGGCCCGTTCCACCTGGCACTGCGGACCGCGCTGAGCGCACGCGGGCTGGCCCTGCACCGGGTGCAGCACCGGCTGGCGCAGCGCGGCGTGCGGGTCGGGGTGACGAGCCTCAGCTACTGGCAGCAGGGGGCCCGGCGGCCGCAGCGGGCGGAGTCCCTCCGCGCCGTGCGGATGCTGGAGGACGTGCTGGACCTGCCGGCCGATTCCCTGACCCGGCTGCTCGAACCCGCGGGTGCCGGGGCCGGGGCCGAACGGCCGGCCACGCGGTCCTACCGTTCCCTGCTGGAGGAGGCACGCGTCCTGGAGCGGCTGCTCGCGGAGCTGGAGTCACCGGCCGACGGCGGGCTGCACACCGTCTGCCACCTGGAACGGGTCCTCATAGGGGCCGGACGGGAGCTCCTGGGCCGCGAGTCCCACCACGTGGTGCGCGCGCACCGGGACGGCGTCGACCGGTACGTGGCCATCCACCACGGGGACGCCGGCTGCGACCCCGGGCAGGTCACCGTCCGGGCCACCGAGAACTGCCGGGTGGGGCGCGTCCGCTGGCACGCGGCCTCCGGTGTCCTCGTCGCGGAACTGCTCTTCGACACCCGGCTGCGCGCCGGGGACACCTACGTCTTCGGCTACGGCTTCGACGACGGCACCGGCGGGCCGAGCAGCGAGTACGTCCGCGGCTTCAGCTTCGCGGGCGGACAGTACGTCCTCCAGGTCCGCTTCGACGCCGCCGCGCTGCCGGTGCGCTGCCGCCGCTTCACCCGGACGTCGGCGGGCGCGCCGCGCGGCGGACAGCAGGAGCTGACGCTGGCGGGGCGGCACCGCGGGGTGCACCTCGTGGAGCCGGCGGTGCGCCCGGGGATCGTGGGGATCGCCTGGGACTGGTCGTAGGCGCGCGGGCGGGGGTCTGCGGGCCCGCGGTCAGGCGTCCGGGCCCGCGATCAGCTTGCCGCCCGACGTCTTGACGGGCACGGCAGGCAGGGGGGCGCCGGCCGGCCCCTGGAGGACCTTGCCGGTGTGCACGTCGAACTTGCTGCCGTGGCAGGGGCAGCTGACCTTCCCGTCCTCCAGCTTGTCGACGACACAGCCGGCGTGCGTGCACACCGCGCTGAACGCCTTGTACTCGCCCTTGGCGGGCTGCGAGACGACGAGCCGCTGCTCGCGGTAGAGCTTCGCCCCGCCGACGGGGATCCCGGACGGCTCGCCGAGGTCCACCGGGGCCGTGGGCGTGGCCGGTCCCCGGGTACCGGTGCCGCCGCCCCCGCAGGCCACCGCGCCGAGCCCGGCGGCACCCGCCAGCGCCGCTCCGCGCAGCACGGTACGGCGGGACGAGCAGGGGCTGGGGCTGGTCATGGGGGCTCCCGGGGTGAGCTGCGAACGCGACGCACCGACCCTACCGGCCCGCGGAATTCCCCCTACCGCTCCCCCGGACGGACGGCTGGCGTCCGGCCTGCCGCCGGCGCGCCGTGGGCTCCACGTGCCCCTGCCCGGGCGCGGGCCGCCCGCCCCGGGGGCCGCATCCGCCGGGGCGCGGGCCCGCCGCACCCGAGAGAACCCGGCACCTGCCGCGCCGCCTCACGGGAGTGGGAGAACCGACGCGCGGGCGAAAGCCGGGCCGACGACGTACCGCCCGCGCCCGCCCGGGCGCGGAACCGCCACACCCGACGGAACCCGGCACCTGACACGCCGCAGCCCCGGCAGAACCCGCGCACGGGCGAGCCGCCCGGCCGGCCCGCCGCCCTGGCCGGGAGCCCCCGGCCGGGGCGCGGCACGGCCCGCCGCCGGTGTCCGGAGACACCCGCGGCGGGCCGGGAACGACACGCTCAGCCGCGAGCGGTCCGCACCGTCTTCTTCGCCGCCGCCTTCTTCACCGCGCCGGTCCTGGCCGAGACCGTCTTCTTCGCCGCCGTGCCGGCCGCCACGGTCTTCTTCGCGGCCGTCTTCTTGGCTGCCGTCTTCTTGACGGCGGCCTTCTTCGCGGCGGGCGCCTTCCGCGTGGTGCCGCGCGCCGGAGGCGCGTCGCTCACCCGGTCGCCCAGCAGCTCCCGCAGGAACTTGCCCGTGTGGCTGGCCGGCTCCGAGGCCACCTCTTCCGGGGTGCCCTCCGCAATGACGAGGCCACCGCCGCTGCCGCCCTCGGGCCCCATGTCGACGACCCAGTCGGCCGTCTTGATGACGTCGAGGTTGTGCTCGATGACGATGACGGTGTTGCCCTTGTCGACCAGCCCGGACAGCACCGAGATCAGCTTGCTGATGTCCTCGAAGTGCAGACCCGTGGTGGGCTCGTCGAGCACGTACACCGTGCGGCCCGTCGAGCGCTTCTGCAGCTCGCTGGCGAGCTTCACGCGCTGTGCCTCACCGCCGGAGAGCGTCGGCGCGGACTGCCCGAGCCGGACGTACCCGAGCCCGACCTCGTGCAGGGTGCGCAGGTGCCGGGCGATGGTCGGCACGGCCTCGAAGAAGCTGAGCGCCTCCTCGATGGGCATGTCCAGCACCTCGGCGATGGACTTGCCCTTGTAGTGCACCTCCAGCGTCTCCCGGTTGTAGCGCGCGCCGTGGCAGACCTCGCAGGGCACGTACACGTCCGGCAGGAAGTTCATCTCGATCTTGATCGTGCCGTCGCCGGAGCAGTTCTCGCAGCGGCCGCCCTTGACGTTGAAGGAGAAGCGGCCGGGCAGATAGCCGCGGACCTTCGCCTCCATCGTCTCCGCGAAGAGCTTGCGGACGTGGTCGAAGACACCGGTGTACGTCGCCGGGTTGGAGCGCGGCGTACGGCCGATGGGCGACTGGTCGACGTGGACGACCTTGTCGACGAGGTCGTCGCCGTCCACGCGCGTGTGGCGCCCCGGCACCGTCCGGGCACCGTTCAGCTCGCGGGCCAGGTGGGTGTAGAGGATGTCGTTGACCAGCGTCGACTTGCCCGAGCCCGACACACCGGTGACGGCCGTGAGCACGCCGAGCGGGAAGGAGACGTCGATGTCCTGGAGGTTGTTCTCCCGGGCGCCGCGGACCGTGATCCGGCGGTCGGGGTCCACGGGCCGGCGGTCGTCCGGCGTGGGGATGGCCCTCTTGCCGGAGAGGTAATGCCCGGTGATCGACTCCTTGTTGCGCAGCAGCTCCTTGAGGGGGCCGCTGTGCACGACCTTGCCGCCGTGCTCACCCGCGCCGGGGCCGATGTCCACGACCCAGTCGGCGACCTTGATGGTGTCCTCGTCGTGCTCGACGACGATCAGGGTGTTGCCCATGTCGCGCAGGCGCACCAGGGTCTCGATGAGGCGGTGGTTGTCCCGCTGGTGCAGGCCGATGGACGGCTCGTCCAGCACGTAGAGCACACCGACGAGGCCGGATCCGATCTGGGTGGCGAGCCGGATGCGCTGGGCCTCGCCGCCGGAGAGGGTGCCCGCGGCGCGGTTGAGCGAGAGGTAGTCCAGGCCGACGTCGACGAGGAACTTCAGGCGCTCGTTGACCTCCTTGAGGACCCGCTCGGCGATCTTCTTCTCGCGGCCGGTGAGCTTCATCTCCCGCAGGAAGTCGGCGCACTCGCTGATCGACATGGCGGCGACGTCGGCGATGGACCGGCCCTGCACGGTGACCGCGAGCACGATGGGCTTGAGCCGGGTGCCCTCGCAGGTCGGGCAGGGCACCTCGCGCATGTAGCCCTCGAAGCGCTCCCGGCTGGAGTCGCTCTCGGCCTCGGAGTGGCGCCGCTTGACGAACGGGACCGCGCCCTCGAAGGACGTGGTGTAGGCGCGCTCCCGGCCGTAGCGGTTGCGGTAGCGCACCTCGATCTGCGTCTTGTGGCCGTTGAGCAGGGCCTTCCGGGCCCGCAGCGGCAGCCCCGCCCAGGGGATGTCCGTGCGGAAGCCGAGCTCACCGGCGAGCGCGCCGACCAGGCGGTTGAAGTAGTCCTTGGTGTGGCCGTGCGACCAGGGGTTGATCGCCCCCTCGTCCAGGGACTTGTCCTCGTCCGGGACGATCAGCTCGGGGTCGACCTCCATGCGCGAGCCGATGCCCGTGCAGTCCGGGCAGGCGCCGAAGGGGGAGTTGAAGGAGAAGGAGCGCGGCTCCAGCTCCTCGAAGGACAGGTCGTCGTACGGGCAGTAGAGGTGCTCGGAGTACATCCGCTCACGCTCGGGGTCGTCCTCGGGGAGGTCGACGAAGTCGAGGATCACCATGCCGCCCGAGAGGCCCAGCGCGGTCTCGATCGAGTCGGTCAGCCGGCGCTTGGCGCTGTCCTTGACGGTGAGGCGGTCGACGACCACCTCGATGGTGTGCTTCTCCTGCTTCTTGAGCTTGGGCGGCTCGGAGAGCTGGACGGTCTCCCCGTCGACGCGGGCCCGGCTGTAGCCCTTGGTCTGCAGGTCGGCGAAGAGGTCGACGAACTCGCCCTTGCGCTCGCGCACCAGCGGGGAGAGCACCTGGAACCGGCTGCCCTCGGGCAGCTCCAGCACCTTGTCCACGATGGCCTGCGGCGACTGGCGGGAGATGGGCCGGGCGCACTCCGGGCAGTGCGGCTTGCCGATCCGCGCGAAGAGCAGGCGGAGGTAGTCGTAGACCTCCGTGATGGTGCCCACCGTGGAGCGGGGGTTGCGCGAGGTCGACTTCTGGTCGATGGAGACAGCCGGGGAGAGGCCCTCGATGAAGTCCACATCCGGCTTGTCCATCTGGCCGAGGAACTGCCGGGCGTAGGAGGAGAGCGACTCGACATAACGACGCTGCCCCTCGGCGAAGATCGTGTCGAACGCGAGGGACGACTTGCCCGAGCCGGAGAGTCCCGTGAAGACGATGAGGGAGTCACGGGGAAGGTCGAGCGAGACGTTCTTGAGGTTGTGCTCGCGAGCGCCACGGACGATGAGACGGTCAGTCACGCCTGTCGGCACCTTTCTTGAGAGTCGGCTCCAGGGAGCTTCAGGGAGGGTCACTGCCCCTCGATCCAGAGTACGGGGGGCCACTGACAATCAACGGTCGAGCGACGGCCGGGGCCGGAGCCGGCGACGGCTACGGGCGGCCGGCAGCGACACCCTCGACCATATAGCACGTATATTCGATTCAGGGGCTGGAAGAGACACCTTCACCCGGACGAGTGGCGGCGCTATCGTCGGCCGCATGATTGATCATGTGCACGACCTGGCATCCGTGCGGGAAGCGACCGACCGCCTCCTCGGCTCGGCCGGCAAACTGGACAACGCCGCCGTCGCCGAGGCGTCACGCCTCCCCGGCTGGACCCGCGGCCACGTCCTGGCCCACCTCGCCCGGAACGCGGACGCGCTCGTCAACGTCCTCACCGGCCGCCCCATGTACGCGAGCGCCGAGGCGCGGGACGCCGACATCGAGCGCGACGCCCACCGGCCGCTGGACGCGCAGCTCGCCGACCTCCGCGACAGCGCGGCCCGGCTCCAGGAGGCGGCCGCCGCACCCGCCGACTGGAGCCGCACCGTCACCCTGCGCAACGGCGTGACCGACCAGGCCGCGCGCGTACCCTTCCGCCGCCTGATCGAGCTCGAACTGCACCACGTCGACCTCGGCATCGGGTACGAGCTGGCGGATCTTCCGGCGGACTTCACCGACCGGGAGATCGAGTTCCTCGCCCAGCGCTTCTCGGGCCACCCCGGGCTGCCCCCCGTCACCCTCGCCACCGCCGACGGCCGGCGCTGGGCCACGGGCGGCGGGGACGGCGACCCGGTCGTCGTCACCGGCACCCCCGCCGACCTGCTGGGCTGGCTCGCCGGCCGGGCCCGCGACGGAGCGGGCCTCGACACCGGCGGAGCCGGCCTTCCCACCCTCCCCCCGCTCTGAGGCACGCAAGGAATAGGCTTGACGCCATGACTTACAGCGGAGCGGTGAAGGTCGGCGGACCGGCCGACGTGCACGAGCTGACCGACCTGATGATCTCGAAGGTCGCGGTCGGGCCGATGGACAACAACGCCTATCTGCTGCGCTGCCGCGCGACGGACGAGCAGCTGCTGATCGACGCCGCCGCCGAGCCGCACACCCTGCTCAGCCTCATCGGCGACAGCGGCATCGCCTCCGTCGTCACCACGCACCGGCACGGCGACCACTGGGGCGCGCTGCGCGAGGTCGTGGACGCCACCGGCGCCCGCACGCTCGCCGGCCGCTACGACGCCGAGGGGATCCCGGTGCCGACGGACGTCCTCGTGGAGGACGGCGACACCGTGCGGGTGGGCCGCGTCGAGCTCACCGCCCGCCACCTGGTCGGCCACACCCCGGGCAGCATCGCCCTGGTCTACGACGACCCGCACGGCCATCCGCACCTGTTCACCGGCGACTGCCTGTTCCCCGGCGGCGTCGGGAACACCCACGACGACCCCGAGGCGTTCGCCACGCTCCTCGGCGGCGTGGAGACCAAGCTCTTCGGGGAGCTCCCGGACGAGACGTGGGTCTACCCGGGCCACGGATCCGACACCACCCTGGGCGCCGAACGCCCGCACCTCGCGGAGTGGCGCGCCCGCGGCTGGTGACCTGCCGCGGCCGCTGACATACGAAAGCGGGCGCCCATGGGCGCCCGCTTCTGTACGTGATGAGGCCCGGACGCCTGCGGGGCGGTCCGGACATGCAGTGAGGCCGTCCCACTCAAACTCCGGGTGTGGCGGCCTCAAAAACCACCATACTCCTCCCTAAAACGGACCGCCAGCCCGGTGGGGAACCCTTTCTGCCGCTCCAGCGAAACCAGCCCCGGGCCCGGCCGTCGGCCGGGGGTACGGCCGCGCGCGGCGCACCGGCGGCTCTCCCTTCGCACGCCCCCGGCCACACTCCCGTACGCCCCGTTGCCTTCCCTGCCCACCGGAAGTTGGGCACTACATGCAACGCGACCGTTCCCCGGCCGGCAGGCCGCCGGCGATGCTCCGTCTGGCCGCCGCGTCCATGGCCGGCACCGCCATCGAGTTCTACGACTTCTTCGTCTACGGCACCGCCGCGGCCCTCGTCCTGGGGCCGCTGTACTTCCCCACCGTCTCCCCGCTGCTCGGCACCCTCGCCGCGTTCGGCACCTTCGGCGTGGGGTTCGTCGCGCGCCCCCTCGGCTCGGTCCTCTTCGGGCACATCGGCGACCGGCACGGCAGACGCCCGGTGCTGATCGTGTCCCTGCTGCTGACGGGGGTCGCGACGGTCGCGGTCGGCTTCGTGCCCGTCTACGACAGCATCGGGATCGCCGCCCCGATGCTGCTGCTCCTCCTGCGCTTCGCCCAGGGCCTCGGGCTCGGCGGCGAGTGGGGCGGCGCCGTGCTGCTGACCACCGAGCACGCCCCGGCCCACCGCCGCGTCCTGTGGTCGAGCTTCCCGCAGCTCGGACCGCCGCTGGGCTTCCTGCTCGCCAACGGCATCACGCTCGTGCTGTCGGCCACGCTCACCGACGCGCAGTTCCTGTCGTGGGGGTGGCGGGTGCCGTTCTGGTTCGCGGGCGTCCTGGCGGCGGCGGGGCTGCTGCTGCGCAACCGGCTTCCCGAGACCCCTGAATTCCGTGAGCTCGTCGCCCGGGGCGCCGTCGCGCGGCTCCCCTTCGCCGAGCTCGCGCGGGACCACTGGCGGCCCGTCCTGCTCACCGCCGGCGCGCTGTCCGTCTCCTATGCCACCTACTACACGATGTCGACGTGGTCCCTCGCCTACGCCACCGACCGGCTGGGGGTGGACCGCACGGTCATGCTGGGCTGCATCATGGCGGCGATCGCCCTGTCGGGCGTCATCACCCCGCTGTTCGCCCTCCTGGGCGACCGCTTCGGGCGCCGGCCGCTGTGCCTGGCCGGCTGCGCGGTCGGCGCGCTCTGGACGACCCCGATGATCGCCCTCCTGCACACCGGCAGGCCTCCGGCGATCCTGCTCGGGTTCCTGGGCGGGACGCTGGCGTTCACGGCCGTGTTCGCCGTCATCGCGGCCTACCTCCCCGAGTTGTACGCGCCGCGGGTGCGCTGCACCGGCGCGGCCGTCGGCTACAACCTCGCCGGGGTGCTGGGCGGCGCCGTCACGCCCCTGGTGGCCACGGCGGCCTCCCGGGGCGACGGTCCGCCGTGGGGTGTCGCCGTGTATCTGACCGCGGTCGCCCTGCTGAGCCTGGGCTGCTTCGCGCTGCTCCCCGAGACCCGCCCGACGGGCGCGGCCGACCCGGCCGACCCGGCGGGCGAGTGCGCGCCCGCCTGAGCGGGCGGGCGCGTGCCCGGCCCGGTCAGGCCCGGGCGCCGCTCTTCTCGGCGGCGTCGGTGACGGCAGCGTCCTCGGCGTCCTCGGCGCGTTCCACAGCCGCGGCCTCGGCCTCCGCCTCCGCCTGCTTCTTGGCGGCACGGAGGCTGGTAAGGGTGGTGACGACCAGGACGGCGCAGATGACGCCGAGCGAGACCGGGATGCCGATCTCGGGCACACCCACGCCGTTCTCGTGGAGAGCGTGCAGAACGAGCTTGACGCCGATGAACCCGAGGATGACCGACAGGCCGTACGAGAGGTGGACGAGCTTCTTCAGCAGCCCGCCTATCAGGAAGTACAGCTGCCGCAGACCCATGAGGGCGAAGGCGTTGGCGGTGAAGACGATGTACGGGTCCTGGGTCAGGCCGAAGATCGCCGGGATCGAGTCGAGCGCGAAAAGCACGTCGGTGGTGCCGATCGCCAGCATGACGATCAGCATCGGCGTCATCAGGCGCTTGCCGTTCTCGACGATGAACAGCTTGGTGCCGTGGTACCGGTCCGTCGACGGGAAGCGCTTCTCGACCAGCTTCAGGAAGCGGTTCTCCTCGAACTCCTCTTCCTCCTCGTCGGCACGCGCCTCCTGGATGAGCTTCCAGGCCGTCCAGATGAGGAAGGCGCCGAAGATGTAGAAGACCCACGAGAAGTTGGCGATGATCGCCGCGCCCGCGCCGATGAAGCCCGCCCGCAGGACCAGGGCTATGAGCACTCCGACCATCAGGACGCGCTGCTGGTAGATCGACGGGACCGCGAACTTCGCCATGATCAGGACGAAGACGAAGAGGTTGTCGACGCTCAGCGACTTCTCGGTGATGAAGCCCGCGAAGAACTCCCCGGCCGGCTGCCCGCCGCCGAAGAACAGCAGCCCGAGCCCGAAGAGCCCGGCGAGGGCCACCCAGACCACGGTCCAGATGCCGGCCTCCTTGATGGAGACCTCATGGGGTTTACGGCCGCCGATGAAGAAGTCGGCGGCGACGAGGGCGCACAGACCGAGAATGGTCAGCACCCAAAGGGTCAGGGAGACGTCCACAGTGCCTCCGGCACGTCGTACGGCAACTGTCAGCAACTGTCAGTGTCGTCGCTGCCGGAGGCTCTCCGTGGGGGTGGCCCACAGGTCGCCTCCGCACCTATAACAGTACAGGAAGACCCAAGAGAAGGTAAAGAAAAACCCAAAATCCCTGTTCAGATGCCATATGCCTGTCGCGCCTGACCCACCTGCCAGAGCACCTGCCGCACCACATCGCTCCCCGCGGGCACCCGCGGCGGGTCGTACGTCCAGGTGTGCCCCACCCACGGGTCGGCCAGGTGGTCGTCCTGCACCGGGGTGATCCTCAGCAGGGCCCGCCACAGCGGGTCCAGCACCGGCCCGTAGGCCCGGGCGTCCTCACGGTCGGCGACCATCATCAGGTGCACGCCCACGGACGGCCCTTCGTCCGCGAGATAGCGCAGCTGCGTCACGGCACGGTCGTCGAAACCGTGCGGGAAGTCGTTGACGATGAGCAGCTGCTCCGCCGTGTCGAGGTCGGGCGGCAGGGAATCCACCGCGCCGCTGCGGATGGCCATCTGCACCAGGTCGACGCGCTGGGTCAGCCGCGCCAGCACGCCGGACACCCCCTGCGCCCCGGCCGCGGGAGGCTCCCGCAGCGCCCCGGACTGCAGCAGCGGCGCGAGCGCGGCACCGGCCGACCCCGCCGGGTCGATGACGTGCACCGTGAAGTCACCGACCGGATAGACGGCCAGCATCCGGGCCGCGTGCAGGACCGCTGTCGCCATGGCGCGCCGGCGCAGCTCGTCGGAGTCCACCATGGCCGCCTCCCCGCCGGAGGACCGCCCGCTGTCCACCCACAGGCCGCGCTCCAGCGGCAGCCGCACCAGCATCGGGATCGTCAGATCGGTGCGCTCCGGCAGGTGCAGGTCGCCCACGCGCAGCGCCATCGGCGTCTCCAGCGGCACCTGGTAGCCCTGCCAGACCGGGCTGTCCCAGCGGGCGAACGCGGGCGGCAGGGCGTGCTCGACGACCTCGGACTCGGCGACGAGCTGTGCCAGGTCCCGGTCGAGGACCGCACGGGCCTGCTCGACCAGGCTCGTGCGCCGGGCGCGCGCCTCCTCCCGGGCGGCGTCGGCCGCCGGGCCGACCCGGGTGCGCGGGTCGGCGAGGGCCTTGTCCAGCTCCTGTTCCAGGCGCGAATCCGCGAAGTCGACGGCGCTGCGGTACGCGGCGGCCGACCGGGCCAGGTCCTCGAACATGCCCCAGACCTGGTTGTACAGCCGCTCGTTCATCGTCCAGCCGGTGGCGTCGCCCGCGACCGGAGGGGCCGACTGTCCCGGCTGGGCGGGCGGCACGACGGGCGCCGGGTCCGGCGGCGCGGTCGTCTGACGGCCGGGGTGCCGGTAGCTGACCGGGCCGCCCGCGGGTGCCGGCTCGGGCGGGGCCGGGGCGGGGTCCGGGGCGCCCTCGGCCTGCGCGGTGCGGCGCGTCCCGCTCTCGCCGCCGGGCAGGTGCGGGGGCGGCGGGGCGACCGACCGGGCCATGCCCCGGCTGACCGCCTCGTTGATGACCCGGGCCAGCTCGGCGGCGTCCGCCAGGCCCTGGTCGAGGAGCATCGCGGCGAGCCCGCCCGCGTAGCCCTGACCGACGGCGCGCACCTTCCACGCGCCCTGCCTGCGGTAGAGCTCCAGGGCGACGACCGCGGACTCGGAGTCCAGGTCGGTGATGGTGTAGCTGGCGACCTCGGCCCCGTCGAGGCCGGTGACGGCGATGAACGGCGCGGCCATCGCGCCGAAGCGCGCCGGGCCGCCCGCACCGTCGGGCAGGGCGAGCAGCACATGGACGCGGTGCGCGGACTCCGGGAGGGCGTCGAGGTCCACGGCCAGCCGGTGGTCGGCCGCCGCCTGGCGGGACACCTCAAGGCCGGGGAGCCGGTGCGAAGCGGGGTGCGCGACCCGGTCGGCACCGGTCACCCGGCCGTCGGCGTCACCGAGCGTGGCCCCCGCCACGATCGGGCCGCCCGCCGAGATCCGGATCTCCAGACGGGTGTCCGACAGCGGGTGGTTCTGTCCCCGCACCAGCTCGGCCGTCATTCCTGCGCCCCCTTGTCGTGCTGTTCCATGCTGTTCTCGCTGCGGCTGCGCCGCGCGCACCCGTGCTCGGTGCGCTCGCGGGCCCGGCGGAGAGTGTCTCCGCCGGGCCCGGTCGCCGTACGTACTGCCGTGAAGCCCTACAGGCTCGGCAGGATCGCCGGCATGAGGTCCTGGAAGGTCCGGCCGTTGGCCGGGGTGCCGATGGCGGTCATCTGCCAGCCGGCGCCCGCCCGGTGGACCTTGGCCATGATCTGGGCGGTGTACTGGCCGCCGCCGTCGAGGGTGTAGCGGGCCAGCTCCTGGCCGTTGGTCTCGTCGACGAGGCGGCAGAAGGCGTTCTGGACCTCGGCGAACGTCTGGCCGGTGAAGGAGTTCACCGTGAAGACGATCTGGTCGATGTGCACCGGGACGCGCTGCAGGTCGACGAGGACGGCCTCGTCGTCGCCGCCCTTGCCGGCACCGCCGACCAGGTTGTCACCGGTGTGCCGGACGGAGCCGTCGTCGCTGACGAGGTGACGGAAGAACACCACGTCCACCGGCTGCTGACCGGCGAAGAGCACCGCCGACGCGTCCAGGTCGATCTCCTTGGTGCGCGACCCGAACAGTCCGCGGCGGGGGGCCGACTGCCAGCCGAGCCCCATCCGCACCGCGGTCAGGGTTCCCCCGTCGGCCTTCTGCAGGCTGATGCCCTGACCCTTGGACAAGTTGACCGTCACGCGCAGTCCCTTCTCGTTCTTTCTTCCCGTGACCGCGCGTGCGCACGGCCTCCTCGAACGACCCTATGCACTGGCGTCCACCGCAAGCGCACCCGGGCGGGATTTGTGGCGGTCTTGCAACATGCCGGGCCGGGCAGCCGCTTTGACACAGGGACCCGGCCGGGTGCCTCAGGCGAGACCGGCCTCCCGCATCTGGCGCAGCTCCTTCTTCAGCTCCCCCACCTCGTCGCGCAGCCGGGCGGCCACCTCGAACTGGAGCTCCGCCGCGGCGGCCCGCATGCGGTCGGTCATGTCCTCGATGAGCTGGGCCAGTTCGGCCGCGGGCCGGTCCGTCGCCACGACGGCCTTGCTCTTGCCCTTGCCCTTGGCCTTCGCGCCGGCCTTGCCGGACAGGGCCGTGGGCACCGGGGCCTTGCCCTTGTCGTCCTGGCGGAAGCCCGTGCCCAGGAGCTCCTGGGTGTCGATCTCCTCACGGGCGATGGTGGCGACGATGTCACCGATCTTCTTCCGGAGGGGCTGGGGGTCGATGCCCCGTTCCTTGTTGTAGGCGATCTGCTTCTCGCGGCGCCGGTTGGTCTCCTCGATCGCCTTCTCCATCGCCGGGGTGATCTTGTCGGCGTACATGTGGACCTGGCCGGAGACGTTGCGCGCCGCGCGTCCGATGGTCTGGATCAGGGAGGTCCCCGAGCGCAGGAACCCTTCCTTGTCGGCGTCGAGGATCGCCACCAGGGACACCTCGGGCAGGTCGAGACCCTCGCGCAGCAGGTTGATGCCGACCAGGACGTCGTACTCGCCGGCCCGGAGCTCGCGCAGCAGCTCGATGCGGCGCAGGGTGTCCACGTCGCTGTGCAGGTAGCGGACCTGGATGCCCAGCTCCAGGAAGTACTCGGTGAGGTCCTCGGCCATCTTCTTGGTCAGGGTGGTGACCAGGACGCGCTCGTCCTTCTCCGTGCGCGTGCGGATCTCGTGGACCAGGTCGTCGATCTGACCCTCGGTGGGCTTGACGACGACCTCGGGGTCGACGAGGCCGGTGGGGCGGATGATCTGCTCCACGAAGCCGTCACCCCGGGAGAGCTCGTACTTACCGGGGGTCGCGGACAGATAGACCGTCTGCCCGATGCGCTCGGTGAACTCCTCCCACTTCAGCGGCCGGTTGTCCATGGCCGAGGGGAGGCGGAAGCCGTGCTCGACGAGCGTGCGCTTACGGGAGGCGTCGCCCTCGTACATGGCGCCGATCTGCGGGACGGTGACATGCGACTCGTCGATGACCAGGAGGAAGTCCTCCGGGAAGTAGTCGATGAGGGTGTTGGGCGGGGAGCCGGGCTCGCGGTCGTCCATGTGCAGCGAGTAGTTCTCGATGCCGGAGCAGGAGCCGATCTGGCGCATCATCTCGATGTCGTACGTGGTGCGCATCCGCAGGCGCTGGGCTTCGAGGAGCTTGCCCTGCTTCTCCATCCGGGCGAGCGTCTGCTCCAGCTCGGTCTCGATGCCGGAGATCGCCTTCTCCATGCGCTCGGCGCCGGCGATGTAGTGGCTGGCCGGGAAGACGTACAGCTCCTGGTCGTCGGAGATGACCTCTCCGGTGAGCGGGTGGAGCGTGGACAGCGCCTCGATCTCGTCACCGAACATCTCGATCCGGACGGCGAGCTCCTCGTAGACCGGGAAGATCTCGATGGTGTCGCCGCGCACCCGGAAGGTGCCACGGGTGAAGGCCAGGTCGTTACGGGTGTACTGGATCTCCACGAAGCGGCGCAGCAACTGGTCGCGGTCGATCTCCTGGCCGACCTTGAGCGACACCATCCGGTCGACGTACTCCTGCGGCGTGCCGAGGCCGTAAATGCAGGACACCGAAGCGACCACCACGACATCACGCCGGGTGAGCAGCGAGTTCGTCGCGGAGTGGCGCAGCCGCTCGACCTCCTCGTTGATCGAGGAGTCCTTCTCGATGTACGTGTCCGACTGGGGGACGTAGGCCTCAGGCTGGTAGTAGTCGTAGTACGACACAAAGTATTCGACGGCGTTGTTCGGCAGGAGCTCGCGGAACTCATTGGCGAGCTGGGCCGCGAGCGTCTTGTTCGGCGCCATCACGAGCGTCGGCCGCTGGAGCTTCTCGATCATCCACGCGGTGGTCGCCGACTTGCCGGTACCGGTCGCACCGAGGAGGACGACATCCTTCTCACCTGCACGAATGCGTTTTTCCAGCTCGGCGATGGCGGTCGGCTGGTCACCGCTGGGCTGGAAGGGGCTGACGACCTCGAAAGGCGCCACCTTGCGTTCGATCTTCGATACGGGCCGCATGGAACCACCGTACGGCCCACCACTGACAACAGCCGGGTGTCCGGCGTTCGACCGCCGTTTCCCCGGCGAACGGACGGCAAAGATCGGGCGAAGGTCCGCGGCTCTGCGCGCCACCACCGCGGCGATCGCGTAGTTGTGTGGGGTAGACCCGTCCCGCACCACGAGAAGCGCCATGCCACCGCGTCCGCCGCTGCCCCCGTGCACTCCGCACGCGCCCCTCACCCACACCCGTACGCCCCGTGTTTTCAGACGCCGCGAGGAGCCCGAATGCGCATCCGCCCCGTCTCCGTCGTGACCAGCGCGTTGCTCGGTCTGTCCACCCTCTGCCTCGCCACCGTTCCCGCGCACGCCGGCGCGCGGACGCACGTCCCCGTCGCGATCGGTCACCGGGGCGTCCCGGTCCTGGCGCCGGAGAACACCCTCGCCTCGGTCGACAGAGCCGCCGATCTGGGCATCCGCTGGGTGGAGAACGACGTCCAGCGCACCAGGGACGGCGCCCTGATCGTCATGCACGACACCACCCTGGACCGTACGACCGACGCCGAACAGCGCTTTCCGGGGCGTGCCCCCTGGAAGGTCGCCGACTTCACCCTGGCCGAGATCCAGAAGCTGGACGCCGGGAGCTGGTTCGACGGGAGGTTCGCCGGCGAACGGGTGCCGACGCTCCAGCGGTACCTGGAGCGCGTCGACCGCCACCGCCAGAAACTGCTGCTGGAGGTCAAGGCTCCCGAGCTGTACCCGGGCATCGAACGACAGCTGGTGAGCGAGCTGCGGCGCACCGGCTGGCTCGACGCGTGGCACGTCGGCAGCCGCCTGGTCGTCCAGAGCTTCAGCGCGGCCTCCCTGCGGACGTTCCACGGCCTGCGCACGGACGTGAAGACCGGATTCCTGGGGGCGCCGAAGGTCGCGGAACTCCCCGCGTACGCCCGGTTCGCCGACCAGATCAACCCCAAGCACACCGGCGTCACCGCGAGCTGGGTCCGGTCCGTCCACGCGGTGAAGGGGCCGCACGGCAGGCCGCTGGAGGTCTCGACGTGGACCGTCGACGACGGTGACCGCGCCGTCGCGCTCGCCCGGATGGGTGTGGACTCCATCATCAGCAACGCTCCCCACGTGGTGGAAAAGGCGCTGGCCGAGAACGGCCGGTCCGCGCCGTCCCCGACGGCGCTCGTGGGCGTCCTGGACGATTTCTAGGGCGTGTCTTACGGATCAGCCCGGATCAGGCCGCGGCGTCCGGTGCGGTAGCTCGCAAGGCGGAGCATCTCCCGCGTACTGGGCGTACTCG
>NZ_JBEYZW010000082.1:0-30833 GCF_040646215.1 Streptomyces sp. NPDC046215
GACCCGCCGCCCCATGCCCGGCCGGGCGGCCCGGGGCGCCGCGGCG
Organism: Streptomyces sp. NPDC046215; assembly: GCF_040646215.1. NCBI lineage: Bacteria > Bacillati > Actinomycetota > Actinomycetes > Kitasatosporales > Streptomycetaceae > Streptomyces > Streptomyces sp. NPDC046215. Next base: position 47 of record NZ_JBEYZW010000082.1, read on the forward strand.
CTCGCCGCCCAGACCACCCCCCCCGCCGCCCCCCGGGCGCCCGCCGCCGGCACCGGCGGCGGAACGTTCGTCCCCGCCGTCGTGGTCGGCACCGGCTACGGAGCGGCCGTCTCCGCACTGCGCCTCGGCGAGGCGGGGATCCCCACGCTGATGCTGGAAATGGGCCAACTGTGGAACCAGCCCGGCCCGGACGGCAACGTCTTCTCCGGGATGCTCAGCCCCGACAAGCGCTCCAGCTGGTTCAAGAACCGCACCGAGGCCCCGCTCGGCAGCTTCCTCTGGCTCGACGTGATCAACAAGAACATAGACCCCTACGCGGGCGTGCTGGACCGCGTGAACTTCGACCAGATATCCGTCTACGTGGGGCGCGGCGTCGGCGGCGGCTCTCTCGTCAACGGCGGCATGGCCGTGGTGCCGAAGCGCTCGTACTTCGAGGAGGTCCTGCCACAGGTCGACGCGGCGGAGATGTACGACCGCTACTTCCCGCGCGCCAACACCACGCTCCGGGTCAACCACATCGACCGCGGCTGGTTCGAGGAGAGCGAGTGGTACAAGTTCGCCCGCGTATCCCGGGAGCAGGCCGGCAAGGCGGGCCTGGGCACCGCCTTCGTCCCCAATGTCTACGACTGGGATTACATGCGGCGCGAGGCCGCCGGTGAGGTGCCGAAGTCCGCGCTGGCCACCGAGGTCATCTACGGCAACAACCACGGGAAGCAGAGCCTCGACAAGACCTACCTGGCGGCCGCCCTCGGCACCGGCAAGGTCACCATACAGACGATGCACCAGGTCAAGAGCATCCGCCAGCAGAAGGGCGGCGGCTATGTCCTGACGGTGGAGCAGAAAAACGCGAACGGTGGCCTGCTGGCCACCAAGGAGATCGGCTGCCGCCACCTCTTCCTCGGCGCCGGCAGCCTCGGCACCACGGAACTGCTGCTCCGCGCACGGGAGACCGGCGCCCTCCCCGACCTCAACTCCGCGGTCGGCGCCGGCTGGGGCCCCAACGGCAACATCATGACCGCCCGCGCCAATCACCTGTGGAACCCCACCGGCGCCCACCAGTCCTCGATCCCCGCCCTGGGCATCGACGACTGGGACAACCGCGACGCCCCCGTCTTCGCGGAGATCGCCCCTATGCCCGCCGGCCTGGAGACCTGGGTCAGCCTCTACCTGGCCATCACCAAGAACCCCGAGCGCGGCACCTTCGTCTACGACGCCGCCCGCGACGCGATGAACCTCCGCTGGACCCGCGACCAGAACACCCCCGCGGTCAACGCCGCCAAGTCGCTGTTCGACCGCATCAACAAGGCGTGCACGACCATCTACCGGTATGACCTCTTCGGCGGCCAGGCCAAGAACTTCGCCGACGACTTCTGCTACCACCCGCTCGGCGGCTGCGTCCTGGGCAAGGCGACCGACGACTACGGCCGCGTCTCGGGCTACAAGAACCTCTATGTGACGGACGGTTCGCTCATCCCCGGCAGCATCGGCGTCAACCCCTTCGTGACCATCACCGCGCTGGCGGAGCGGAACATCGAGCGCGTCATCAAGCAGGACGTCACCGCGCCCTGACCCCCGGGCCGCAGACGCTCCCCGCCCCGAGTTCTCCGCCAGGCCGGTCCGCCCGCCCCACGCGGGCGGACCAGCCGGCTCCCGCTTCCCCTGCCCCGCGCCATGCCCGAGTGCCGGTGAGTTCATCGAAGAGGCCCATCGATGCCGCCGATGGCGCCGATGCGCTCAGGGCGCCAGCAGCGCGGTGATCAGAGATTTCACAGCGGCGTCGGTGCGCTGGTGGTCGTGGGTGACGAGACGGTCCAGCAGGAGGCCGCGGGTGCCGGAAACCAGTGCGGTGGCCCGCGCCCGAGCAGCTTCAGGTCGTTGTCCACACCGCATCAGAGCCTCGGCCAGCGGGTCTACCCAGCTGGTCACTTCGCGGGCCGCGAACTCCGTGTACGCGCTGTCGGGCACTACGGCCAGGGCCATGACCTGCAGCATCAATGGAGCGCTGCGTCGCTGCCCGCCGCTGGTGATGTCCTCCCACAGTGACAGCAGAACCCGCTGAAGGTCCTCCCCGCTGGTGATGTCCGCGAACAGTTCGGAGATCTCGGGGCGGGATGCCTCCAGGGCCTGGGAGAGCAGGTTCTCCTTGGTGGCGAAGTAATACACGAGCATCCGAGAGCTGGTGCCCAACTCCGCGGCGAGCGGGCGCAAGGACAGGCCGGCGATGCCGTGCCGGGCGAGGTAGTCGGTCACGTCGGCCAGGAGGGCCGCGCGTTTGCGGGTGTCGAGAGGTCGGGCCACAAGTTGACTGTACCGACTGTTTCATTAACCGTGAAGCATGGATGAAGCAATCGCTACAACAATTCCGTGGACCGTCTTCCTCGACGTCACCGTCAACCCGTCCTGGCTCACCCTCGCCCGGGGTGTACGGGACGCGATCCTCGCCGAACACCTCGCTCCGCTCCTGGAACGGCACGCCCCCGTCACGCGCATGGAATGGTTCGACGCCGACGCCTACAGCGCCACTCCCACGGACATCGGCGTCATCACCACCACGGACCTTGACGACTGGGCCACCCTGCTGACCGCGATCAAGGACTCTCCCCTGATCGCCCACGGGCACTACACGATCGACCGCGTCCTCGTCACCCGCAGCAGCACCCGCTGACGGCTCGTCAAGCGGGGCACGCTCAGAAGCTCGGCCTGGCCTGTCCTGCCTCGATGAGCTCCTCGCAAAGCGCGTCGGGCTGGAGGTCGTGGGGGAACGGCCCGCTGCGCGCTTTCCCCCCACCGCTGTGCCGGACGCGGTGCTGCTCCTCCTCCAGTAGCGTCCAGACCTCGATCAGGTCCTCCGGCTCCCACCCTCGCCGCACCCGCGCTCCCTCCGGTCGTCATGACCGGACCACCCTCGCCGAGCACGGCCCCTCGGTGAGCCCAAAAGATCGAAAACTCTGACAACCTCCCTAGAGCCGCCACAGAGAGCTACCTGCCACTGAGCGCAGCTTCGGGAGAGCAGGGCCATCTCCGCGGAAAAATCGTTGGCGCCGAGGCGGACATGCGGTTATGCTGATTTCCGTACTTTTGATCGCAAACTGGGACGTACCTGCGTACCGCCCGGTCACTGGCCTCGTGCCTTAGGAAGAGTGTTTTGATGACCCCGGCCCGCGCCGAGCGAGCCTCGCTGCACACCGTGTAAGCATCCGCCTGCTTCCGCCGCGCTGTCTGCGCGCGCCTGTCGGATGCCAGTTTCCGGTGTCGTAAGTCCATACCCCGCGCCCGCTTCCTCGTGAAGGCGTGGTGCGCCCGTATGGGCTCTCCCTCGTCGAGGCCGCTCGGCCTGCTTGCTGTCATGTCTGACTTCCCAGCAAGGAGCCCCGGGTGTCCACCAACACCTCCAACACCCTCGCCGTCGAAACCTTTACCTGCGCGTGGTGCGGTCTGACCGTGTCCGCGACCGCCGACGGCGCTCGTCGCAACCACTGCCCGTCCTGTCTGCACTCGCGGCACGTCACCGACCACGTCGAGGGCGGCCCCAGCGACTGCCACGGCCGGATGACGCCGATCTCCATCGCCGTGCTGCGCACCGGCGACTGGATGCTCATCCACCGCTGCGTACGCTGCGACGAACTCACCTCCAACCCGGTCTGCACGGACGACAACGAGCTCGTCCTGATGCGCATGGCCGTACGCCCGCTCGCCCAACCGCCGTTCCCGCTCGAAGCACTCGGCACCCTGTAACAGTCCGGAAGGAGGAGATCGCCATGCCTCGACGCAACACCAATCGAGCACCGGCTCCCGTACGCCAACGCTCACAGCGGCACAACGACCGTCGCTCGCAACGGCACAAGGACGTGCTCCACGAGCACGGCGGACACCGCGCGCACGACTTCAAATGCGCCGGATGCCGCCTGGACGTCTCCCTCGACGCGCCGGGTACCGGGCATCGCAACCACTGCCCCAACTGCCTGGTCAGCCTGCACGTCGACGCCCGCATCCCGGGCGACCGAGCGGCCTCCTGCCGAGGCCGCATGGAGGCGGTGAGCATGTCCGCGCGCCCCGACGGCGAGTGGATGCTCATCCACCAGTGCCTGAGCTGCGGTGAGCTGAGCGCCAACCGCATAGCGGGCGACGACAACCCGCTCGCCCTGGTGCGTCTGGCCCTCAGACCGCTTCAGGGCACGGGCACCGACATCGCCCACCGCGCACTGCTCACCCTGTAACCGCACCCGGGCGGGCCACGGGAACCACCGGCACCATGCCGGCCCTTGTGGCCCGCCCACCACCGGCCATTGCGGCTGCGCCAAAGAGGACGGAAATCGGAGTTTCTTCGCCGGCTGGAACAGTTACCCCGCATGAGCGCACTCGTTCGGCAGTGACCTCACCCCGAAGCTCCCGCAAGGCGAGAGGTACCTCTGTGCAGACGGAGTGACGCAGGGTCATTCTCGTAAATGACCAGATGCGAGAGTTCTGCGAGAGGCCCGGAGCCGACCACGTTTCCGCAGGCCGCGATTCGCAGAACACCTCTCAAAACTCCAGCGTTGTGCGAGACAGTTCCGACAGGCTGCCGGGGTGGACCTGACGCCTGATCAAGCCGCTCTTGCGGTAGAACGAAATGACTGTCCGAACTGCGAAGCAGGGGCCGGGAGCCCGTGCCGCACCCGCGGCGGGAAGACCACGACGAATTACCACACGCCGCGCTTCATCCTCGTCCCCGCACTCCACGAGGAGCTTCAGGTCCTCGTTCCCGAGGTCCGCGGCCCAGGCCGGCCATGGAAGCCGGACCCGCAGATCGAGGCCGCACCGGCCGCCGCCGCGGTGAAGCCGATCCGGATCGGGTACGCGCGCTGCTCTACCGCGCAGCAGGAACTCGCCTCCCAGCTCGACGCGCTCGCCCGGGCGGACTGCAAGCGGGTCTTCTCCGAGAAGGTTTCCACCCGCGTCAAGACGCGGCCCGAGCTGGAGAGGGCGCTGAAGCTCGCCTACGACATCCGGGAGACCGCCCTCGACCAGGAGGTCATCCTCACCGTCCACGAGCTCAAACGCCTCGCGCGCAACGCCGCCGAATTGATGACGCTCTCCGGCCAGCTCCAGGGCACCGGCGTCCAGCTCGAAGTCCTCACCGGCCCGCTCACCGGCGTCCACGACCCCAACGGCATGGGCGCCATGTTCTTCGCCGTCCTGGCCGCCGCCGACCAGATCGAGCGCAACTACATCCGCGAGAGAACCCTGGAAGGCCAGGTGGCCGCCGCCGCGAAGGGCAACCACGGCGGACGGCCGAAGGTCATCGACGACGACATGCTCCTCTTCGCCCGCGCGCTCAAGGACACGGGCGTCCCCGTTCCCGAGATCGCGAAGAAGCTGACCATCAAAACCGGCAAGAACGCGGGCAAGTACCCCTCCGTCGCCTCGCTCTACCGGGCACTCGCCGACGCGCAGGAGGACAGCACCCAGACCGAGGCGCAGATCATCGGCCCCCGGCGCCCGGTCCGGGCCCAGATCACCCGGCCCGGCAGCGGCACCGACCCCGAGCTGATGGGACGCCTCCAACGCCAGTTCCTCGACCCCGCCGCCGACGAGGTGCTGCACACGCTCGTGGAACAGGCCGAGGACGGGACAGACGACGTCGTGGCGGCGCTGCTGGCGCAGGCCCGGCGCGAAGGGGAGGGCGCGTGATCCCGGCACCGCACCGTACGAAGGGCCCCGGCGTACTCGGAGCCGAAGGCCCCGGCCACGTGGGACCGTTCGGTCGCCGGCCCGTCAACAGCGAGGACGAGGACCAGGGCAAGCCCGACCAGGAATAAGCGGCCGGAAACCGGCGATAGGCCGCGCGTCACCGCAATCCAGGAGCTACTGCGTTGTTTTTCGGCGAGTACCGGTCCGCTGCTGGCAGCGAGGGATTTCAAGATCATCCCACGGCCCGTTTCGGCTTACCTCGGCGATACCCCGAAATCGCATGACCGAGCCGAGCGGCGTCGACCTCGCGCGTCAGGCCCTGGTCCACGGCCCGGGAGGCGGCGAAGAAGAACGGCGCCACCACCAAGAAGCCGAAGCGGCGCACCGGCACGGTCGTACGGCGTGACGGGCGCGAGCCGCTCGGGCTCGGCGCGGCGATCGGTCTGATGATGGCCGAGCGCGGCATGGTCGCACCGGCCGCCGGCGGAAGCGCCCTCGCCGACTTCGATGCCATCCTCGCCGCGGCCGTGCCCGAGCTCACCGGCCGCGTGAGGGCGGTGGTGTGCGATGCGGACACCGGCCGCCTGAACGTGGTCCCCGACGCTCCGGCAGTCGGCACGAAGCTGCGCTTGAACGGCACCAGCGGGAAACGGAGCGCCGTAGCTAGGTTTCTCGCGGCTGCCGGCACCGGTGAAGCGCTACGCCTTCACCGCGAGGTCTCACATCTGCTCCAGCGGGACGTCCCTGACGAAGACACCGACCTGGTCATCCAGCTCACAGCTGACTGCGCCCAGCTCCGCCGTCAGTGACAGGCGCGGGGCCGGTACGTCCGGCGCGGGCCAGAGCACCTTAACTCTCACCGCGTACCCGGCCAATAGTCCAAGCCACGGTCGGCCACCCCGGCTTGGAAGGCTTACATCTGCCGGGGGTGCTGCCGAGCCTTAGCCAGAGCGGGAGAGAACAAAAAAGCGGCCCTCTCCGGCACGATGTCGAAACGTGCCGGAGAGAGCTCACACCATTGACGAGAGATGCTTTTCCTGCGTCAGGCGCCGGTGCCCGCAATCTTCGTCCTGCCGGAACCGTAAACCTTCACCTTAGCCCAGGGGTAGACGGTCGCATATTCACCGTAGACCGGGATCTTGAACGTGACCTTGCGCTTCATGATGGAAGTGGCAGAGGAAGCCGGGACCTTCGACTTGCGGTTCATCATTCTTCCGCCGACGTCGACCCCGCTGTCCTCATTGCTGGTGTTGTCGTACCGCTTGCCCCAAGCGCGCACCTTGCCACCCTTGTAATTGAAGCGCGCATACGTGTGGTACTTGAAAATCGTGTTACCGAAATAGCTGCGATGGGTGTAGGTGATGTGGGTCATTTTCCACTTGCCGCCCCGGACGCTGGCCGCCGCGACCGCGGCATCGCCCTCCGCGGGGGCGATCGGATCGACATCCGTCTCCTCGGGCGTCTCCTGCTCCTCGGAGGACTCGCTCGCCTTGGCATCGGCAGGAGGCTCGATCGCCGCGAGTTCGTCCTTGCCGAGCGGCTTTCCGGTTTCCGGGGACACGACCTCGCCGTCCTCGGTGACAACCGCCTCCGTCGCCGTCACCTCCAGCTTCCGAGGATCGGACACCTTCCGCGCCACCTCGGGGAATTCCTTCCGGAGGCTGTCGAGGAGAGCATAGTGTCTGTTGATCGTGGATTCCTGGCCCGAATCCAGGGCCGAACCTGTCGCATCGATCGCCGCCAGCAGCGCATGCAGCTGGGCCTTTTTGGCGGCATCCTGCGCCGGATTGTCCGCCGCCACGGCCGGAGTGAGTGTGGCCAGAAGCGCGGTAGCAGACACCGCCGTACCGACAAGCAGTTTTCGACTGCGGTCCAGTGAACGCATTATTCCCCCCATATAAAGTTCAGGGCATTTCGGAAAGTCACCCCGAGCCCTACGCCGGATCATAGGAGGAACGATCGAGCACGTGCAACTTACAAACAAGCTGGCCCCGCGGGGATCATGGGCATAAAATTGGAGCTTCCGGGCGATTCGCACACCGCATCGAGGAATTCCAAAGCTTGTTGATTATATATCGGCGAGAATCTTCAATTCCGTTTCCAGGGGCCAATTCGCGTGCGACCGGGCCGCCGCACCGGACATCGCCGCAGGCCAGGGTGGTCCTACCAGTGGTAGGCACGGCGAGTGGGTCGAAGGGGGTGCTGGCTGGCCCCGCCGCGGGCGCGCAGAATCGGGGGCGTGATGCACAGCACCACTGTCCACGCCGACGCCGCACCATCGCCCGCCGCGCCCCCGGAGCGGATCACCGTTTCGCGCCGGCCGGGCGAGCGCGACGTCCTCATAGAGATCAAGTGCTCGGGCGTCTGCCACTCCGACATCCACACCGCGCGAGGAGAGTGAGGCGAGCGGGCCTTCCCGGTCGCCCGGGGCGCGAGTTCTCGGGTGCGGTCACGGCGATCGGCTGCGGTGTCACTCGGTAGGCGGTCAGCGACCGGGTGGGCGTCGGCTGCTTCGTCGACTCCTGCCGCACCTGCGAGAACTGCCGGGCGGGCCTCCAGCAGTATGGAAACGACGACCCATAGATGCGCCCCCTCCGCGGCAGCTGGGCGTACAGCTTAAAACCCCTGCTCAAAGGCGCCTCCGGGCTCGTTGTCAGTGGGGTGCTCTAGAGTCGGCAACGACTCGTCGTCCATGGGTAGTTGAAGGTGGTGGTGCAGCGTGCAGAGGGAGGTACTCCGGGCGTTCCGGTTCGCACTGGACCCCACCGGCGCCCAGGTGGAGGTGCTGTCGCGGCATGCGGGTGCGGCACGGTGGGCGTTCAATCACGCCTTGGGTATGAAGGTGGCGGCGCACCAGCAGTGGCGGGGTGAAGTCCAGACCCTGGTGGACCGGGGGGTGGCGGAGCCGGAGGCGCGTAAGAGGGTACGGGTGCCGGTTCCGACGAAACCGGTGATCCAGAAGCACCTGAACCGGATCAAGGGCGATTCGCGGAGAGAAGAGCTCCCGGAAGGGTTTCACGGGCCGGTCCGGCCGTGTCCGTGGTGGCACGAGGTCAACACCCACACCTTCCAGTCTGCGTTCATCGACGCGGACACCGCGTGGAAGAACTGGCTGTCATCCCTGGCCGGGAAGCGGAAAGGCCGGAAGGTCGGCTACCCGAGGTTCAAGAAAAAGGGGCGGGCCCGCGACAGCTTCCGCCTCCACCACGACGTGAAGAAACCCGGCATCCGCCTGGCCGGCTACCGGCGGCTGCGCCTCCCCACGATCGGGGAAGTACGGCTGCACGACTCCGGAAAACGGCTCGCCCGGCTGGTCGACAGGGGTGAGGCGGTCGTGCAGTCGGTGACCGTCTCGCGCGGCGGGCACCGCTGGTACGCCTCCGTCCTGTGCAAGATCACCATGAACATCCCGGACAAGCCCACACGGCGGCAGGCCGGGCGCGGCCGGGTCGGCGTCGACCTCGGCGTGAAACACCTCGCCGCCCTGTCCAAACCCCTCGACCCCGACGACCCGCACACCCAGTACATCGCCAACCCGCGGCACATGCGCCGGGCGGAGAAACGGCTCGTGAAAGCGCAGCGGGCGCTGTCACGGACCCAGAAAGGCTCCGCACGCCGCGAGAAAGCCAAACGACGCCTCGGCCGGCTGCATCACGAGATGGCGGTGCGCCGCGAAAGCGCCCTGCACGCGGTGACCAAGCAGCTCGCCACCCGGTTCGCCGCCGTGGCCGTCGAGGACCTCAACGTCGCCGGGATGACAAGCTCGGCCCGCGGCACGATCGAGACGCCGGGTAAACGGGTGCGGCAGAAGGCCGGCCTCAACCGCGCCCTCCTGGACGCCGCGCCGGGCGAGTTCCGGCGCCAGCTCACCTACAAGACTTCCTGGTACGGCTCTAAGCTGGCGGTCCTGGACCGCTGGTGGCCCTCCAGCAAGACCTGCTCCGACTGCGGATGGCAAAACCCACGCCTGACGCTCACGGACAGGACGTTCCACTGCACCACCTGCGGCCTGACCATGGACCGGGACACCAACGCCGCCCGGAACATCGAACGCCACGCCGTAGACGATCCATCCGTCGCCCCTGGTACAGGGGAGACACAAAACGCCCGTCGAGCATCCGTAAGACCAGCCGGCCCCAGGGCCGACCGGCAGGGCGCGATGAAGCGGGAAGACACCGGGCCACCAGGTCCAGTGCCACCTCAGCGGAGCAATCCGCTGACGCTCCCCACACCCACAACGGATCACGAAATGGCAAAGCGGCCATAAATCCGCTGGTCAAAAAGTGTCCCGCCCGGGCGCGCGTGGAGCGACCGGTACGAGGTCCAGCTGGCGGCCTCCACCTTGAGTCCCGCTCGGGCGCGCGTGGAGCGACCGTGGAACCCGGGCACCCGCGACCGCAACCTCGCGTCCCGCCCGGGCGCGCGTGGAGCGACCGCAGCCAGCGGACGGCAGCACGTCACAACTGCACCAACACCAGCAAGGCGTCGTGGCGCAATCACGTGGACGTCGACGTGAACGGCCAGGGCGACACGGCCGACCGGCCGTACCGCCAGGCCGACGTGGCCTGCCAGGTGTCCTGAGAACGAGCATCCGCTGTGCCGCGTGGCCGCGCGGCACAGCGGACAGAGAGGAATCGGCGTGCCGGAGCACAACGCGGCGGAACGACCGGGCGTGGTGCCCGAGGCCCGGCGGACCGCGGGCACCCTCTTCGCCGCCCTGCACGGTGAGCTCACCGCGCACGCCTGGGCCGGCCCCGACGTCGGTCCCGACGCCTACGCGCTCTTCCACCAGCGGTCGCTCGCCATGGGATGGCTCGACGACAGGTCGGCCGGGGGCGGCACTGAGGACCGGATGCGGCGGGCACCCGGGCTGTGGGCCATGAACGACGCCGGACAGCGGACTCCGGCCGCCGGGGCCGGCCCGGTCGCGTGGTTCCAGGTGGAGGCCAGTGCCGTGGCGGACGACCGGCCGCTGCCCGTACGGCCGTTCCTGGAGTGTGCCGAGAGCGCGACCGCACAGCTCGGCACACTGCGCCTGACGGCCGTACAACTCCTCCTGCCGCTCCAGGGGCTCGACGCCGCGGCCCGCCCCGCGTACGCGCCCGTCCCGTCGATGCTGACGGCCGACTGGTTCGCCGGGCGGGATCCACGGTCGAGGACGCCCGTGGAGGTCGGCGTCGACAGCGGCCGGGACCCGGGCGTCCACGACGTGGCGGAACGGCTCGCGGACCGCCTCCGTCACCTGGACCAGCCGGTCTTCGTCTGCCGCTCGTACGACCTCGCCAGCCCGGACGCCGTCCCCGCCCCGCCGTTCGACGACAGCTTCTGGAACGGCCCGCCCCAGCACGGCATGGTGCTGCGCGGGGACCTCGCCGAGTGGTCGTGCGACGCGGTCGGCTGGCTGGCCGAGACCGTCGCCGACACCGCCGCCTCCCTCGGCGTGCGGTCGCCGCTGCTGTTCACCGTCACCCGGGCCCGCTCAGCCGGCTGACGGCGGGCCGGGCGGCCCCCCCTCGGGCCGCCGGGGCCGGTCCGCACGCGCGCGCACCGCCCGGCCCTCACTCGGCCTTCCGGAACACCTCCGACATCCCGTCCCCCGTGTCGGGGGCCGGCGGCCCCGGTGCCGCCGGCGGCATCAGTCCGACCCGCGCGGCCAGTTCCCGGCCGTGCACGTCGACGGCGGCCTCGATCAGGCCCGCGAGCGCCTCCAGGCCGGTACGGGCCCGGGAGCGGGCCACGGCCGCGCAGTCGGCTGCGGCCACCGCGGCCGGCCACCACCAGCCGGCGAGCAGGGCGTAGCCGACGGCGACCTCAAGTCCGCCGATACCGCGGCCCTTCTCGGCGTTCCTCTCGGTGTTGTCGGTCTGGTGATTGCTGTCGTGGCGCTGCGTAAGCCGTTCGAAGGCATGGCCTTCAGCCTCATGGACCACACCTCGGCCGGGGTTCGGGCCTTTGTCTTCTCCTCACCCAGCTGCGTCCGGTGCGGGCGAGTCACTGTGCTGTGCGCAAGTGCTCCGCAGGGCAGTGACCAGGGAGTGCCAGCCCAGCGGTCGCGCGCGGTCTGCTCGCCGCCGAGCCTGCGTGCTGGGGAGCCTGGCTAGATGGGGAACGGCCGGCCGGGGCAGGTGCTGGTAGAAACCAGCGTGCGCTGCGGCAGTTGCAGCCGCAGGCGCTGATACCACAGAAGCCGTGGCGAAACATCCTTCCCGCATCGGACGCCCCCAGGCCCCGGCTGCCCTTAAAGTGCCGCCGGTTCAATACCGCAGTGGCAGCCACACCAACCATGAAATAGGGGATTTCATGAATCACCGCTCCTGGGGGAAGCCAAAGCGCACGAGTGTCAAGATTATGACTGCTGTGAGTGCCGGGTTTCTGGCGTCCGCAGTCCTGGCCGGCACAGCAACCGCCGCCTCACCGGCGCCGAACGCAGCGGACACAGCGCCCGCCGCGTCTGCATCGGTCCGCTGCTACATGCACCAGACCATCGGTGTCTACTGCGGCTTCTACAGGGGCACGGATCAATCCGACTTCGGCGACTCGGGCCCCAAGGTCAAGGAAATCCAGGCGCTGCTCCTGGACACCGGGTACAGCGTCGGCCCGAAGGGTATAGACGGCTACTTCGGCAAGGACACCCGGTCGGCAGGCAAGGCCTTCCAGGCGAAAAACAAGCTTGCCGCGGACGGCATCGTCGGCCCCAAAACCTGGTCAGCCCTGCGTATGGCCTGACGTCCGGTACGGATCGCTACCGCTCCTCCAAGCGGCCGGTCTGCCCGGGAGGAGCGGAGCCCGCACCCAGGCATTGAAATGCCTCCGGGTGATCTCGTCGGGCGGTGACCGCCAGGCGTCCGCGGGGGACAGCCCGCCGTCGAGCCACCGTGCCGAGAAGCCGGGCTCAGTAGAAAACGCGAGGTCGCACAAGAAGCCGGGGGAGCCAAGGTTCACGCGCGATGGAGATTCTCGAGACGCACCACACTCTGCTGAGCAGGCTGCTGCCCGGTGACAGGCCGGATGGTCTCACTGTTCGTCAGGGGCAGTTCCATCACGTCGTCATCGGCACGGAGCGCGTCGTCTGCTTCGCCCGCACCGGCGCTGCGGCCCGGCGGCTGCCCGACCGGGCGGCGCGCTTGCGCACCCTTGCCGGGCTCGCCCTCGGCTTCCAGACCCCCGAGCCGCTGGAGGAGGGCGCCGCTACGAGCCCTGACAAGACGGCGTATCTGGTGCTCGACCGCATCCCAGGAGCTCCCCTGGAGGCAGAGTCTCTCGAGAGCCCTGAGGTGGCCGGGGCGGTCGCCGCCCAGTACGCCACGCTGCTGGCAGGGCTGGCCGCGGCCGGCGGCGACCATACGGTTCGCGCGGCGCTTCCGCACGCCCCCGGAGGGGAGTGGCGGAGGTTCGCCGACGGCGTCCGGGCGGAGCTGTTCCCGCTCATGAACGACGCCGGCCGCGCGCGGGCCGGGCGGGAGCTCGCCGCCCTCGGCGGCCTCCCCCACCTCACCTCCGCCGTAGTCCACGGAGACCTCGGCGGGGAGAACGTGCTGTGGGAGACCGCCGGCGGGCTGCCGCGGCTCAGCGGAGTGGTCGACTGGGACGAGGTCACCCTCGGCGACCAGGCCGAGGACCTCGCCGCGATCGGCGCCAGCTACGGCGAGGAACTGCTCGACCGGGTGCTCGCCCTCGGCGACGGGCCACAGGACGGCGACGTGGCCGGCCGGATCGCCACGATCCGCGGCACCTTCGCCCTGCAGCAGGCCCTCTACGCGCAGCGCGACGCTGACAAGAAGGAACTGACCGACGCGCTGACCGGCTACCACTGAGCACATACCGCCCGCTCCTGCGCTGTGGCCGTACGGCGCTGGGCAGTGCTGATCTTGATCAGCCCAGGTCGGCGCTGGCCAGGGCGACCGCGAGCGCGATGTGGGGGACGGCGCTCAGACAGAGCTCCGCCGCCGTGCTCGGATCGGACGCGGTCTGCACCTCCTGCAGCGCCAGCAGACCTGTCAGCACTGCGGAGTCGACCGCCTCGTTGACAACCCCGTTTGCGGCGAGCTCGCCGCCAGCTTACGCAGCAAGGCGGCCGCCTCCTCCGGGGCGCGCCGCCACCGTCCGGCGACCTCGTCGCCGGCGGTCACCAGGTCCATCGCGGAGGACTGCTCCACCGTCGGCAGCGGCACACCCTGCTCACGCGGCGGGCCGGTCTGCTTCGCGAGCTCCCGAGCCGCCGCCACAGCGCACCGCGCGTCGTAGGTCCGCCGGGCCTCCTCCCGCTCCCACGCGGCGACAGCCGGCCACCGGGCGCAGACGTTATCTAGCCTGCAAGCTGTTTGCGCAGGTCAGAGTGCTAGACGGCAATAAGGCACGCTCCAGGTGCAGGCCGCGCAGCCCTGTACGGTGCGGCACGTCTACTACCTCGGCCTCGGTCGGCTGTGGGAGAAGGACGCCGGGAAGTCCCGCCGCAACTACTCCGTGCCGACCGGCGAAACTCGGCCACATGGGAAGGCGGCGGGGTGGTCGCCGTCGGTGGCGGCCAGTACGTAGGCCCCGGTTTGGCATCCCACCCGGCCAGTATCCGTCATGAGTGTCCGGCCGCGGCGCTGGCGGTCGATTCGCTGGCCGCGGCGTCGGCCGCGTGCTCGGCGCGGAAGCTGTCGATGAGGGTCTCCAGCAGCCCCGGATAGCGACTGTCCAAGTCGTCTCTGCGCAGCGAGATCCAGCAGCGGGTGCTCTCCGAGCGGGTGCGGGTCACCCCCGCCTCCCGAAGGATCTTGGTGTGGTGCGATGCCGTCGACTTGGGGGTCTCGCCAGTGAGTTCCTTAGATGTGTACTCCTGCCCGTCCATCAGCCGGGCGACCATGCCGAGCCGAGTGTCGTCGCTGAGCGCGTTCAGCACGTCGGCGAGCCTGATGTCCCCCGTGGCGGGGTGTCGGTATGTGCGCACCTCGCCAGGATCGCACATTTAGTCGTCGGTGCGCCTCTCACCTGCTATGTTCAATGTTCTCGAACTTCGAACTATTGAGAGGAGCCGACGGCGCATGCGTCGCATCCTGTTGCTGGCCCTGGGGTCGTTCGCCCTCGGGCTGGACGCCTACGTCATGGCCGGCCTGCTGCCGGTCGTCGCCGGTGATCTTCAGGTCTCCGCCTCGGCCGCGGGCCAGATGGTCACCGTCTTCACGCTCTGCTACGCCCTCGCGGCCCCCGTTTTCGCCACTGTGCTCGCCGGGCGGCCCGCTCGCGTGATCCTCTCCCTGGCGCTCGCCGTCTTCACCCTCGCCAACGCGCTCTCCGCGCTGTCAACGTCACTGACAATGCTGCTTATCGCCCGCGCCATAGCGGGCATCGGCGCGGGCATCTACTCCCCGCTCGCCGCGGCCACCGCCGCCGCCCTCGCGCCGGCCGAGCGCCGCGGCCGGGGACTGGCGATCGTCATGGGCGGGATGAGCATCGGCACGGTCGTCGGTGTCCCGGTCGGCGTGCTGCTCGCCCACCACATCAGCTGGCGCGGCACTCTCTGGCTGGTCACCGCGCTGGGCCTGATCGCGCTGCTTGGCGCGGCCACCTCGCTGCCCGGACTCGCTGCCTCGCCCCCGCCTGCGCTCAAGGAACGCATCGGTGTGCTGGCCAACCGCCGGGTTGCCCCCATCGCGCTGGTCTCCTTCCTCGGCGGCATCGCGAGCCTGGGCCTGTATACCTACCTGGCCTCTTTCCTCTCCGACTCCGCCGGCTTGTCGGACCCGACCGGATACCTGTGGGCCTGGGGTATCGGCGGCGTGGTGGGCAGCCTCTGCGTGGGCCCGCTGGTGGACCGGACGAAGAAGGCCTACGGTATCGCCACCGTCCTCTTTGCCCTGTTGGTCGTCTCCGAAGCGGTGCTGCCAGGCGTCGCCACCACCCACTGGGGCCTGATCCTGCCGCTGGTCGTATGGGGCGCCTCCGGGTGGGCCCTGCAGGTCCCTCAGCAGCACGAGTTGATCGCTGCCGAGCCGGAACACAGCTCCGTCGCCATTTCGCTCAACAGCTCCGCCGTCTACCTGGGCAGTGCCACGGGTTCGGCGCTAGGCGGTCTCGCCCTGGCCTCGGGCGTGGCCCCGTCCGGCCTGCCGTACTGCACTGCGCTGATCGCCGTCGTCGGCCTAGTGCTGCACGTGACCTTGGTCCGCTGGGGCCGTAAGCGCCCAGTGCCGGTCCGTCAGGCCGCGCCGGTCACCGATGTCGAGGCGAAGGCCTGCGCGTAGGCACGATGCTGCCGAAGATCCGCCCGGCTTAGTTCACCGGTAAGGCGATCTGCGGTGACCCTGAGACGGTGCACGGTATCGTCACGAGCGGAAGACCGCAGGCCGACGGCGACAGCCCCACGTCGATGCAGTCCTTCCATCCCAAGCCCGCAGGCGCCCGCCTCTATGCGGACTCCCTTGAGCACACGCTCGCCGGGAAGTAGCCACAATCCATGAGTGCGGCGGGGCCCTGTGGCCCCGCCGCACTCCACGACGCCGCATCGCTGTGAGGAGCAATCGTGGAGCGAAAACGGGAGTCGGGGGGCACTGACTTCCTGTTTGCTGTCCTTCTGATCGTCCTGGATGTGATGGTCACAGCCCTTGCCTTCCTGATGGCTCTGGGCCAGACCGAATACCCCCTCTTCAGCGGCAGGCAGGACAGCGCCCCCGACATGACACCCCTGGTAAGCACGATGGCCATCCTGGGCATCGTGATCGCCCTGTCGGCGTGGCCGCTGCTGCGCGGCCGGCTCCCTGCCTGCGGCTGGCTGCAGATTCTGTTCGGCGGGGCGCTGTGCTGCCTGACGCTGTACGGAGCGATACAGAACGGTGGGTAACGCACGGCCGCTATAGGTGCCCTGTTCCTCCAGAGTGTGTTGGAAACCCCTGGTCGAAGGGTTGGCGGTGTTGGATATGGCCGTGGCGTCTGGTGGCGCCGGTCTGCGGCGCTTCAAGCACCGCAGACCGCCGGGGGGCGCTCCGGGCAGGCGGAGATGACCATGGCCGCGTTGAGCGTGGACAACAATGCCTGCGTCCGCTCCGCAAGGCGGAGGTGGGCCGATCGGCGAGCAAGGCGCCAACTCCTCACACCGGTTGCACAGTCATCCTGTCCAATGACGCGTCCAGCTCAGGCAAGACCAGCATCGCCCGGCGGCCGCGTAGAGACGAGGAACTCCGCCCCTCGGGAGTAGGGCACCGCAGCGGCCCAGCGGGCAAGCGTCAGCCAACACCATCTTTCCACGCTCTGCCTCCGCGAGCGCGGAGCGCGGTGCCTTTGATCCTGTTTAATCCGATACGCGCGCGAGAGGCCTCCGCTAGTGTGATGCGCCCGAATTCGTGGGCTTAAGACCGTGTCCTACATGGTCAGTTTGAGGAAGCGTTTGTAGCAGCAGATGGCTGCGGCAAGGCCGAGAAAGGCCAGGTAGTTGGTGGGTTGGTGTTCGTATCGGTGGTTGAGTCGGCGGTAGCCGGTCAGCCAGGACATCGTGCGTTCGATCACCCACCTTCGGCGGCCGAGCCGTTCGCTGGACTCGATGCCCTTGCGGGCGATCCGTACACCGATGCGCTTGCCCCAGAGCCAACGCAGCAGGTGAGGGACGTCGTACGCCTTGTCCGCGTGAAGTCGTTGCGGCTTGGAATCGGCTGCATGGGATTCGTGTCCCATGTGGAAATGGGCCAGCATCGGCTTCAGCGCGAGGCTGTCGTGGGTGTTGGAGGCCGAGAGCCCGACGCGTAGGGGCAGTCCATCCGCATCTGACAGGACGTGCATCTTGGAACCGGGCTTACCCCGGTCCACGGGGCTCGGGCCTGCAAGTTCGCCCCCTTTTTAGCCCGTACATGGGCGGAATCGAGCACGGCCCGTGAAAGGTCGACCAGACCCTGCTCGTCCAGGAGCTGCAGTACCTTCTGGTGCAGTCGGCCCCACAGGCCGGCCCTGGGCCACATGACAAACCGCCGGTGCACTGTCGACTTCGACGCGCCGAAACACGGCGGCAGAGCACGCCAGGCACAACCGCTGACCAGCACGTAGACCACCGCGGCGAAGACCGCCTCGTCATCAATGTTCGCAACCCCGCCGCCCTGCGGCCGCACACGCGCTGGCGGCAGCAACGGCCTGGCAAGCTCCCACAGCCCGTCCGGAACGATCCAACCCCACGGCCCACTCCCCATACCGGAACAACACCCAACTGACCATGTAGGACACGGTCTAAGAGGGCATCTGATCAACGTTCAGGTTGTTGTGGCGGTCATGTCCGTTTCGATTCGCCAGTTGGCGTGGATTCTCCCGTTAATTCGCGGGACATTTTGTTAGCCATCGCCCAGTGGATCATTGCCCGGGATCTCTGGGGCAGTGCTTCGTAGTCCCGGGCCAGGCGGCGGTGCTGCATCAGCCAGCCGAAGGTCCGCTCGATCACTTGCCGAGGTTTTCACGCTCTGCGCGTCGACCACGGCCGCGGTCGGCTCGGGACTGCGGCCGTGGGCCCGGCGGGCCTTGTCACGTAACAGGTCATGCACCTGCTCGGTGGTGCCGTCCGCTTCCCACTTCGCGTAGTAGTCGTAGACGGTTTTGTACGGTGGGAAGTTTGTACGGAGGGAAGTCATGAGGCAGGTACTCCCACGGAATGCCGGTGCGGTTGACGTACAGGATCACGTTGACGATCTCCCGCAAGTCATGCACCCGGGCCGCCGTGCCGGTGCAGTCGGAGATCATGCTCCGGCCGGTGCTGCGGGTGCCCTTGGTAGGTCTGGGATCGGCAGTGCTGAGGGCCCCGGGGGTGCGGCGGATCAGGAGCGTCCCGATGGTGCAGAGCTCCACGCAGACCACGCTTCTGGTGTTACTCCCGTAGCTTCTCCGCAGCTTGATTGTGGTTTTTCCGGCGAAGGCCGTGGGGGTGAAGGCCGTCGGCCGGAGCGCGCGTGCGCGGGCGAGGACCAGGCTGCCGACGGCGAGAGCACCGTTGCCGGGACCGGGTCGCCGGTGGCTGAGGGCGGCCCGCTTTGCGGGGAAAAGCCGGAGGAGTCCCCGGTCGATGGGCGTGACGGGCAGCGTGCTGCCGGGGCTGGAGCTGGTGGCCGGCTGAAGGCCGTGGGTGGTGGAAAGGCGCAGCAGCGGAGGGTGGGCCTTCCGGATGATCTTCGTCTGCGGGTGGCTCTGGAGCCGGTGGCCTGGCTCTGGGAGCGGCTGAGCGGCTGGCAGCAGGACCAGGTCGAGGCGGCCACGAAGACGGAGCTCGCGCACCTGGAGGGTCTGCTGGCGCTGCCGGGTGGCGCGCCGCGGCTGCTGGCCGACCGGCTCACCGGCCGGCTGGAGGAGACCGGCGGCGAGGCCCTGGTCACCGGCCCGTACGGGTGGCTGATCCGGCGGGGCCTGGTCCAGCGGCCGTCCTGCTCGGACCGGCGCTGCGACGACGGGACCCGGCTGGACACCGGCGGCGAGTGCGGGAACTGCGCCAACGTGATTTACCTGCGTCGTGCCCGCCGCGCCCGGATCGGTGCGGAGATCGACCGGGAGCTGCCTGGCCTGGGCGATGGCGAGCGGCGGCGCGTCCTCGAGGAGCGGTTGCGTGAGCAGACGGCCATCGAGGCGGAAGACCTCGTGTGGCGGCGTGAGCAGGCCCGGGCGGAGCAGGTCCGCCGCGATGCCGCCCGTGCGGCTGCCCGGGAGCGGGCGGAGCGCGAGCACCAGGAGGCGGCGGCCGCCGACGCGATGCGCCAGGCCATGCCGTGCGAGGACTGCGGGCAGGAGCGGTCGGCCGGGCTGTGCGAGCGCTGCGACCACCGCCGTCAGACCGAGTCCCTGATCGGTGAGGCCGGTCTCCTCGCAGCGGCCGGGTCCGCCGACCTGACCGACCCGGGCAGCGTCGCGTCTGTCGCCGCTCAGGCCCGGGCGGCCATCGGCGACAGCGTCGCCGCCGCATGGCGGGAGTTCCTGCAGATCACCGACGTAGCAGCCCTCGAGGCCGATCCGGAGGCGGCGCAGGACGCGTACGCCTTCGCCGCGCTCCAGACCGCGCAGCAGGCGGTTCAGGAATACCAGGACACCGCCCTGGTGATGCTGGGCAGGACCGAGGAAGCCGAAGCGGAGGCCCAGCGGGCGTACAAGACCGAGCAGGGCCGCCACTGGTTCAAGCACAACCCGCACGGCGCCGACGCTATCGCGGCCGCGACCAAAGCCGCCGACACGGCCCGCGAGCGCGTGGCCGAGTACCTGCTCGCGACACGGCTGGAGCAGCTGCGCGAGCAGGCCGCCGCCCGGGCCGAGACGGCCGTGGTTATCTAGGGCTCTGGGGCTTTTCTGCAGGTCAGGGATTGATCATTGCGTGAGTCACGTGAGACACGGTGTCGATGTGCTGATACGGCGGAGAGCGTTACACCCGTAACGGTTGGCATTCGCGCTCAAAGTTGCTGCGCCCCAGCGGAGCGGCAGTCGCGGTGGCCGGGCCGCACGTATGCGACCCCCACCCAGCCGCTGCCGGGCCGTCAGGCGAGATCATGTAGGGCACAACCAGTCAGGCCGGAGATTCCGTCAACTCCCGGGCTGCGCCCGGTGAATGGCTGTACGCTCTCGCCATCGCCGCCGCTGAGGGCGACCTGTGGTGCAGCCGGTGGACACCGCGGTATCCACCGGCCAGACCCGAGTACGCCGCTTGCACGTCACGGAACGGGTACCCGGATTCCGTCTGCAGGCCACCGAAGCGACGCCGGGTCAGCCCAGTGACGGACCGCGGTCTTCCCCGAGGCGGGCACGGGTGTGTTGCGCTCCGATGGCGCTCTGCTCGCGTACGCCGATCACCGGCCGCGAGCTACCTCGCGCTGGCCCATTCGATTGAGGCCCTTTGAGCACCATCGACATCCTGGATGACATCGACGGCGTCGAGGTCATCGACATCCGCTCCGGCGACCGCTCGACGCCGTTCGAGCACCGCGTCGAACCGGTCAGCAAGACCACCAAGGCGATCACTTTCCTCGAGAGCCACCGCGACGACGTCCAGATCTCCCCCGCCGCCGTCCGCCGGATCGCGTTCGGGGCGGTCGAGCCCGGACTCCTCGAAGGCGCCCGCCTGGAGCGCCACCGCGTCGAGACCGGCTGGCTGAACGTCATTACCTACCGTGCGTACACGCTGCTGTTGTCCCCTGCGATCGAGAACGACCGGCTCCTCGACGAGGCCCACTACGCGGCCGACCCGGACACCAGTGACCACCAGCGGGTCCTGTCGATGCCGACCGCGCATGACACTGACGCCACCCTCGTCTACGCCGACGCCATGGACGACCTCCTCGCCGCCATCGACCGGGCGTCCAAGCGCGTGAGGGAGAACAACCCGCAGGAAGTCGGCCGGCGCATCGTGGAGCGGCCCCTGACGGCCGTCCCCTCCACTTTCCTCAACCCCGGACACCACCCGGACGACGACCTGAATATCGTCGACGGCAACAGCCGCTGGGCGTCCTGCACCGCCGGCATCAAGGTCCCGGCCAGCTCGATCAGTCCGACCACCGCCAAGGACTCCGTCCATCTGCTCCCGTCCCACCTCATGCGGCTTTCCCTCGCTGAGCGGCGGGATCTCGTCCGGGAGATCGTCAAGAACGCCCACCGTGACATCAACGCCGCCACCGGCATGAGCAAGGCCACCCGTACCAAGCGCGACCAGGCCGCCAAGCTCCTCAACGCGATGACCGTCCCGGTTCAGGTCATCGTCGGCTATACCGACGACAACCCGGACATGGGCATGCGGCGCTTCCCCGTCGCGGTCCGCTCGCTGCTGATGCGCATGAACATCGGGGTGAAGCCGTTCGACGCGTCCTCGCAGAACGGCGTCACCGCCGAGGAGATCGTCACCGCCCTGTTCGACGCCGGCGAGCTCGGCGACAACGCCCAGGCCGTGAGGGGCGTCCTCCTCGGCCGCGCCGACGTCACCGACGCCATGAAGACCCTCGGACTCAACCCTGCCTTCCGCGACCTGCGGTTCACGTTCGTCGTCCAGCAGCTCACCCGCAAGGAGCCCCGGCTGAACGCAATCATGGCCGCAAAACTCGACAAGCGCCGCCTCCACGTCTCCCACCGCAGCGGCCCGATCGTCGAACTCGGCCTGCGCTCGTACTCCAGCCTCCCCAAGGAGACCATGGCCTCCGTGCGCACCGCTCTGGACACCGGCTGCCTGTGGCAGGCCCTCGCCGACCACGAGTGGGCCGTGGAGAACATCGACAACGACCAGGCCGTAGACAACCTCCTCGAGCGCGCCGACAACGACGACATCCCCGCCCGGCTGCTCCTCGGCGTGATCGCCATGGTCACCCTCGTCACCAGCGGCTACCTCCTCGCCCCCGGCGGGTCCGCCGAGCAGATCGTCGGCGGCATCAAGGTCATGCGCACCGGCGTCGGCACGGTCATCAAGACCATCCTCGACAAAAAGGAGGGCCGGCAGATACTCGCCGACGCGATCAAGCGGGCCCGGGCCGGCCTGTGCCCACGATGGTGGGCCGACGGCCGGCTCGTCGAGCGCGACGACTGGAAGGGCAGCGACTTCAACGCCCACCTGCGCCTCGCCGCCAACCACGGGTTCAACCCCGAGGGCTACCAGAACGACCCCACCGACACCGAACTCGAGGACAAAGCCCTCACGACCTTCCAGGCATCCCTCACCACGGCTGCCACCAACCTCGACGACCTGATCGACATGCGCAAGAAGAACGGCACCACCAACTGGCTCCCCTGGATCCTTGTCGAGCCCTCTTTCAAGCAGCTCAACTTCATGGGCAAGGACCTCGCCCGCATCTCCGAGGATGAGCCGCGGTGATGACCCACACCACCTGGGCCGGCGTCGTCGTCATCACCGACGCCCGGTACGCCATGCTCGCCCGGCTCGCCGGCCAATGGCTCGCCGAACCGCAGCCTGAGCCGATACCCATCGGCGCGGACTCCGGTTACGAGGACAAGGCCATCTATATTGCGGTCAACCACAACGGCAACGCCTGCTACTGCGGAAAGACCGCCCCCACCCGGGCCCTGAACCGGGGGGCCGCCGCGACCAGGCTCAGCCAGCACATCAACGGCAGCAAGTCGAAGCGGGACGAGTGGGTCGAGTACTGGGTGATCCCGCTGCGTGACGCCACCCCCGGCCACGTGGTCTCCGCCCTGGAGAGAACCGTGGCCGCCCGCCTCGGCATCCCGCTCGCGCACCGGACACGCATGCCGCGCCAGCACACCTGACCCCCGGCCTGGCCAGAACCACGGTCGGCACCGGAAACACACGTGGGCCCCCCGCACCGGAAGGACGGTGTCGGGGCCCACGTGCTGCGAGGGACAAAGCCGGGCTTGAGGACTCCGACGTTCCCCGCGGCTGGCCCGGCCCGGCCCGACCGGCCCCGGCCACACCACGCCCGGTGCAGAAGGTCCGGCCTCCCTGCGGAGGCCGGGCGCAGCGTTGCTCTTACGAGGTGTCGTTGTCCCCGCGGACAGCGAGGTTCCTGAGATAGCGGTCCGAAGCTCGTGGACGAGCCTGAGATCTGCCTCTCTTCAGTTGCATGGTGATCACCGTCGTGGGATGCTCTGTTCCATTCCTTTGCAGCAGGACTACATCGTGCTGGTCCGCGTCCGGAGGGACATGGGCACCAGGCGCTGAGACTCCCCGGGGCCTTCTTCGCCTTTCGTGACTTGCGGGACGCAATTCCAGGTAGTTCCTGAGAATCTGAAGCTCTTGCTGTTCTTCCTTCTCCAGCTTCCAGGCCCTGCTGTATGCCTCGATCCACTGCTCCTGTTCCGACTCCGGAACTTCACATGCCTTCAGGTACGCCATGAACTGGGCGGGGCTGTGGGGGACCGTTTGTTTATGCAGGATGCGGTGGGCCGTGCTGCGGGGCAGCGCACCGTAGCCGCCTGCTTCCCGTTCCATCATCCTCAGCGGCGGGGAGCCGGCCTGTTCGTACAGATGCAGCAGGGCGGCGCTCAGGTCAGCGAAGTCACGGACAAGTGCGGCAGGTGGGGCCTGGCGCGCCCGGGGACCGTGCCGGTCCCGGGCCTGCTTGAACCGTGCGCGTTTCCAGAGTATGCGTGCATGGTCGGGTGAAGCTTCGCATGCCCTGGCATAGGCGAGCACGACGCCCAGCTTGGGGACTGTCGCACCGGAAGCCGCCCGTTGCAGGGTGGTGGCATGGTAGCCAGCCCGGCCGGCGAGCTGGCGGTAGGTGAGATCAGCAAGTTCTCGCTGTTCGCGAAGCCATTCAGCCAGCCGGAGCAACTCGGCATTGCGCGTACTGACCGGGTTCTCCCGACGCCCCATCGAGCCGGTCTCACAGACCCTGAGCCGTCGAAGAGAGCATTGCCCTGGTGATGACGGCGACCGCGCGAGAGGGCCCTCGGGACACCAGGGCCACGACGGTGACCGCTACGAAAGCCGCCCCCGCCAGCAGAGCCAGCACGACGCCCAAGGGGAGCCGTGCCAGTGCGGCCAGTGCGGCCGCGGTGAGGACGATGACGATGATGACCGCGGCTTCCGCCCCGGTAAGACGGCGCGCGGAGCGGACGATGTCGTGGACGCAGGCTGCGCTGAGAGGGGTTGGGCGCTGAGACACGTGCGCGTACTCCTGACGAAGAGTGTCCGGCGGCACTCGACCGCCGGACACGGCTAACGGCTCCAACTGCTGTACGAACCACCAGCGGTTGGCGCCGCCGTTCGTGTGATTCGTCGAATCAATGGTGTCAGCCGTCCGGCCCAACAAGCGTCACGAGTGAGGGATTGATGCACCGCCGTCCCGCATGCACCCCCCAAGCAGATTTCTCCCTCAAATATCCCTGATGCGGCCACCGGCCGCCTGAGCTGCGACACCGTGTCATGCAACGTAAATGCAAGCTCTGTCATAGGCATGTGCTAAGAGGAATTTGATGCGTCGTTGCCCCAGTGCAGCTTGCGGTGCGTACGGTCGGCTGCGACGATCCCACGCGTGATTCGGTCCGCCGCAAGCGCTGGACCACGCCCTGGCTGCTAATGGCTCCAACCACTGCCGAACAGGGAACCGCAGGCTCGCGTTGGCGCGTGAGCGTGCCGAGAGCCGGAACCGTTCAAAGGTTCCGGCTTTTCTCGTCTCACAGCTGACTATGGCACCACCAGCGGCAGGTCTCGGCCCGTCCCCGTTCCCCCGGCGGTCCACGACCAGGATCGCGGCTCGTTCGCGGTTCGAGGGGATGGCTCAGACGGTCACCGTCTCGCTGATCTGCCGGTGATGCTGTGGGAGGGCGCGTTCCAGCCAGGGCTTCGGGGCGCCTGAGCTGACTAGCTTGGCGTGCACTGCGGTGTGGTCGCGGCCGCGGGCGGTGGAGCGGAAGCGGAAGCTGATACCGCCCCTGCGCTGGCCATGGGGTGCAAGTTCGATCCAGCAGATGCGTTCCCGCCCACCGTCGCAGTCACATGGCCGGCACTCGCAGTGCCGGTAATGGACGCGGAGCGGTAGTCCCCACGAAGGGTGGGTCAGGAGAGCGACGAGTTCGTCGTGGTCCAGGGCTACACCATGCTCGTACTTGAGCTCGAACTTCCAGTCCACGCCGTCGAACCAGTAGCGCAGGCAGAAGGGTGAGACGGCGGTGTGGAACAGGCCGATGCGGCGAAGGAGCCCGCTGCCCAGCCAGGCACTGTCAGCGAGAATGCTGTGCCAGTGGGGGTGCTCGGCGCGGTAGGAGGTCTCAGGCTCGCTGAGGCCGGCGGTGTTCCACAGCGGCGCGAGTTCGTTCTCCCGGCACCAGGAGCGGTGCTCGTCGAGCAAGGTGCGCCACAGGTCGGGAGTGGGACCGGTCAGTGTGGCGGAGGCGCTACTGCCGATCATGCCGAGGTGGAGGCCGTGCTCGTCAATGCTGAGCAGCCGCAGACCTGGGACGCCGCCTGGGCCCTCGGGGGTCTCCTCGGTGCCGATGTAGTGAGTGGGCAGGAGACCGGCCAGGCTGTGCAGGGGCAGGGGGCGGTCGGGCCGGCCGAGGTAGGGGTCCAGGCACACCGTGAGGTGGTCGGTCCGGGGATCGACCCACTGAATTCCTGCAGGGTGTGCGCAGTAGTCGAAGATGCCGTCGATGCGCTCGAACAGTGCGGCCTCCAGCAGAGCCTGCTCGTGGGTCACCTTCGCGATGGGAGAGGCCGGGCGGTTGGTACTGAGGAATTGGTGCTCGCTCTGGTGTCCTCGTCCGGTGCACCGTGAGCGGTAGCGGGCCTGCTGGGTGAGGATGCTGCCGTGACTCATCTGGCGTTCCTGGTTCCGCGTACCGTCCCCGACCTCCGGCACGCCCAGGGGAAGGCTGACGAGAGGGACTGCGCAAGTCGCGCTGGGGCGGGGCGTTGCTCCTTCTCCCCAATCAACGGCCGCCGGGTCGGGCGACGGCCAGGGGACGGCCTCCCACGAGGCCGTGGCGCCAGAATGCCAGGTCTGCTCCATATGCCGGCCACCGACACACGCCCTAGTCGAGCCGCTTGATCACGCCGGCGAGGACGGGTGCCGTGCCTTCCTCGTCGGATACGTGCATGACCTACAACAGACCCTCCGCCGTGATCCTGAACTCTCCGCCTCCGGCGCATCGCCTGACCAGCGTGGCGGCACGGCGCTTTAGCTCGCGAAGGAGTTCCTTCGCTTGACGGGGCGATACAGTCCGCTCGCCGGTGCGGAGCCTCACGTATGCCTCGAACGCGGTAGCACTGATGCGTACAGCGCCGTCGTGGGTGAGAGGGTCCTCGCGGATCAGGTGAAGCATGATTCGCCGTATCGCAGTGCGGCTCAGCAAGTGTCCCGGCGTGTCCAGTTCCTCCTGAGTCGGGATCCACTGGCGTCGAGGGCTTCGTGACACGACACCGCATTTCACCTGTGACCAGGTGCGTTCCCGGTGTGTGGTGTGGTACCCGATCACGGCCTGCCGGTCGGGCGACAGCAGTAGGAGATACCCGCTCGAGAACTGCAGGCGCCACAAGCCATCGCGTGCCTGCTCGACGTGGCCGGTGCGCAGCAGGCCCTCAAGGAGGCTGCGGATCTGCGTCTCGGCTTCTGACGCAGTCCCACCGTGTCGGCCCACGAACTGGTGGACCACCCGGCGCGTGACGTCAACCTCGTACGCCTCATCCGGTGCAAGCGGGGCTGGGGCTACCGTGCAGCCACGTTCGGAGGAGGCGCGCCCGAACCAGTACATCCCCGGCCGCCAGACCGGACTGTGGCGGCCTTCCGGCGTGGTGAAGCCATCGCAACGGCCGCACCATCGGTCCAGCCGGTCGGTGAAGTTCGTACATGGATCACCGTCAGCCGCGTAGCGGCCGCAGATGCGTGGTGCTCCCGGAGGCAGGTCTGGTCTCATGTGAAGGCTGCGCGGTTCTCTGCTTCGATGGCGCGGCGGTGGTCGTCGTCGGCGGTGCGGCCCCATTTGCCGTTCGAGTAGTGCACGAAAAGCCCGGTGGCAGGGTCGTGAAAGTGGATCCTGCATTCGCCGTGGCGGTGGTCGCACAGGCACGTGCACATCTTGTCGACGACGCTCCAGCCGGGGGCGACGGGGCCGGTGCCGAGGAGACGCATGAGGTCGGGGCAAGGCGGGCCGTCGGTTGTTTCCAGGCGGAAGGCGCCGCCGATGCTCCTCCAAGCGTCGGTGGAGTTCACCGGGCCGGGGCCGGCGGTCGCACGGATACGGCGCAGCAGGGGCGAGAAAAGACCTGCTGGTTCCATGGCGGAGGTCGACGGAGCGGTGTGGGCGTCGTGTTCTGCGGGGGTCCAGTCCGGCTGGTCCTGGAGCAGCTCGTAGTTGTCGTTCATCCGTGTGGCGATGCGTTCCCACCAGCGGGGGTTGAAGCCGGTGAGCACGATGCGGGCCGGAAGCCCGGGGTAATACAGGCAGATGGTGCTGCCTTCGCGGCGCCAGCGCAGGCCGGGCACGCCGCTGATGGCGTCGCGGGGGTCGGATGGGCTCTCGTAGCCGGTGCGTGGCAGGAGGTACTCCGTCCAGTGCCAGATGACGCAGGGCTCGTCAAGCAGCCGGAGCGTGAGCTGCTCTTCCTCGGGCCGGAGGCGGACGATGCCCAAGGGGTGGGCGGAGCGGCCGCCGAGTTTGCAGGTGTTGAGGAAGACCGCGGCCTCGAGCTGTGCCTGCTCCGGATGCCGGGCAGCGGGGATAGCGAGCGGCTCGGTGCGGCCGTTCAGGAGCGGGTGGAGCGCCTGGTGGGATTCGCCGGTGCTGCGCCGGCGGTCTTCGGTGGCAGCCAGGGCAGAGGAGGGGCGGGGCATGGTGGTCACTGTTTCCGCGCCGGACCGGCCCCCGGACGGTTGGCGCTTTCTGTGGTGCTGCTGCGGTGGGTGCGAGCAGGTGATCTTCTGGTCGGTTCTGGGCGAGGGAGCGTCGGGGGCTTTCTTCCTCGCGCGGCCGGGCGTCACGGGCCCGAGGAGATCCAAAGTCAGCTCATGGGTCCGGAGCAAGGCGCCACGGCGAGGACCGCCTCTTTCGGGGGACGGTCCTTTCCTCCTCCGGTTCCGTGGCCGCCGTTGGACGGGGGGCCGACCGGGGGTGCCCTTGCTGGGGGAGATGGGAGATCACGTGTCTGCGGGGCGATCGGGGCGGCACCGGATTCAGGGTGCCCATAGCCGGGTGGGGGCTAGCATGTGCGCCTCCCACCTGGAGGAGGGGCTTGGATGCAGCCTGAGTTCTGCCCGTTTCACCGCTGCGTTGACACCTGCGTGCCCGTGGCCCGCGTCCTGACCCAGGCCGGCCTTCTCGATCCAGCACCGAACGTACCGGTCGCTGCGGGGTCGGTCATGGGCATCCCTGCGGTGCCGGCCTTGGAGGTGACGCTCGCTCTGCTCGCCCATCGCATCAACCAGTGGGGGCGGGTGGTCATCGATCCCACCCTTCCGTACGTCGAGGTCGCTGCGGCGGACGAGCGGTCGATGCGCTACACCCTCCAGGCACTGTGGGAGGAGGGCAGCGCTGGCGTGCGGAGAATGATCGGCACCGGCGACTTGTGCGCGCCGCAGTGGTGGCGGGTCCGGGAGTCCCTTCACTCGGCCCATGCCGCTGCCGCGCGCACCACCTCTGATGACGGCCAGGACGACCGGGCGCTGTGGTGGTACATCGCGCTGCTGCACCTGGATCGCGCGCACGCGGTCTGGAAGCAGGGCATCGGACGCCCGCTCGTGCCGGGTGGCGGTCACACGTAGTGACCAGTTGGTCCAGATAGCTGGCCTGGGCGGCAGGGTCATGCCCAGCGGCTGAGCCTGCAAGATGCAGGGCCATCACCTCGACAAGCGGCCCGGCCGCTGGCGTGACGGCCCGGTCTACGTCACCAGCCCCGACGACCCGCTCGTTCCCGCCTACACCGCTCCGCCCTGCGAGGAGGTGCCCGGCCTGACGGCGGAACTGATCGACTGGCTGAACACCGGCGACCTCGATGCCCCCGTGCACGTCCGCGCCTCGATGGCACACCTGAACCTGGTGAACATCCACCCGTGGAAGGACGGCAACGGGCGCATGTCCCGCGCCGTGTCCACCCTGGTGTTCGCCCGCGAGGCCGGCCAGCTGCTGCCGCCGGAATTCTCCTCCATCGAGGAATGGCTGGGCCGCGCACAGAACACCTACGCCTACTACCGCGTCCTGCAGCAGGTCGGCGGCCCCAGCTGGACCCCCGGGCGCGACACCCACCGGTGGATCCGCTTCTGCCTGGAGGCCCACCACCGCCAGGCCCAGCAGGCCCAGCGCCGCACCGACCTGCTCTCCCGCGCCTGGATCCACCTCGGCGAGGCCGCCGAGCGCGACGGGCTGGACGAGCGCGTGGTCTACGCACTGCTGCCGGCCTTCTGGGGCTCGCGCGTACGCCGGACCGTCTACCAGGCGGATGCGGAACTGTCCGAGCAGCAGGCTATTCGCGACATCCGTGAACTGGTCCGCCTGGGCTGGCTCGAGCCCCAGGGCCAGGCCCGGTCCCGCTACTACGCTCCCGGCCCCCGCATGGGCCCGGCGCAGGAGCAGGTCCGCCAAGCCGTCGAACCGTACGCCGATCCCTACGCCCCCGGTAGCTGACCGGGCACGGCTTCACCTCATCAGGGCCTCCGCCCTGGTGCTCGACGGCGATCATCGCAGCACCGGTGCGGAGAGGCCGCGTCCCGGGTGCACGGGCGTCCGTGGGAGTGCCGGTGTTGCGTAAATCTGGTTACAGCAGTCCTCCGGGCGGCAGTGCCCACTCGGTGAGCTGTCCGCGCTGCGCCGAGCCCGTGCAGAGCGTGCCGGGCGAACCGTCCCCGCGCTGTCACCCGCTCCTGTGGAGGCCGCCGGGTACAACAGGCCGGTCTGCGCGGTGGTCGGCTCCGGGGGCCACGACGCGCAGGAGTACGCCCTGGTCGACGGCGTCTACGCACGCGCCGGTCGACGCGACCAGTCCAGCCAACACGGCCATCGCGGCCGCCAAGGAGACCGGCTACTTCTTCCAGCCCCGGCCCATCTCCCTCTTCTGAACCCATGGCAGCAGGGCCCGGCGGGAGATCCGCCGGGCCCAGCCTCTTGTCGTACGCCCTTCGGCCCGAGAGAGTCGTCATCGTCGGGTGGAAGGAAGTCCAGTGGCTGACCTGTCGGCCGTGCCACCTTGCGGAGGTGCCCCGCTGCAACGGGGCCTCCTGTTGTTCTGCGGTGCGTGTCCGGACCGTTGGACCTGCGCCTCTCTTGTACGCGTGCACACGTGTCCGCGGACCCGTGTGCCCACGCGCACGTGGGAACGAGTCCAAGAATGGGGGGGATAGTGAGTCCCGGCAAGGAGATGTAGGCAGACGGTTTCCTCTGCCCAGGCCAGACTCCGTGTGACCTGCGCTTATGTAGCCAGATGAGGCCGATTCGAGGGTTTTTCAATCCGATGGCGAATCATCTTTTGAACAATTCCTTTCCGGTCGTTAAATAACAGGCCGGTGCTTTATTTACAGCTTGCCTCCAATGGGAACTGAAACGGCATTGTCAGGCGTAAGCCTGGGTAACGTGGGCTTCGCTGTCGTCTGTGGCTGCAACCACCGGCGTGAAGTCCTGTGCCCTGCAAGGCACTTGAGCACCTAGTGTCCTGAGTCGGAGATTCGTCGTTGGTCTGGTGTGAGTCGTCCTGGACCGAAGATCCCGCCGGTGGTGCTGTCCGATGCCGAGCGGGCGA
>NZ_JBEYZW010000083.1:0-29927 GCF_040646215.1 Streptomyces sp. NPDC046215
TGCGGGTTTTCTGTCCGCGCGGCGCCGGCGTCCTCGGGCGGCGGGGGCGGGCCCCCCCCCCCGCTTCACACCTCGAACCGGTACCCCATCCCCGGCTCCGTGATGAAGTGCTTCGGGTGGGAAGGGTCCTGCTCCAGCTTCCGGCGCAGCTGCGCCATGTACACCCGCAGGTAATTGGTCTCGGTGCCGTACGACGGACCCCAGACCTCCTGGAGCAGCTGCTTCTGGCTGACGAGACGGCCCGTGTTGCGTACGAGCACCTCCAGCAGGTGCCACTCCGTCGGCGTCAGGCGCACGTCCCGGCCGCCGCGGTTGACCTTCTTCGCCGCGAGGTCGACGGTGAAGACCTCCGTCGTCACGATCGCGTCGTCCCCGGCGGCGGCCGCCCCCGTGGGCTCCGCGCGCCGCACGGCCGCCCGGAGGCGGGCCAGCAGCTCGTCCATGCCGAAGGGCTTGGTGACGTAGTCGTCGGCTCCGGCGTCGAGCGCCTCGACCTTCTCGTCGGAGGTCTGGCGGGCGGACAGCACGAGGATCGGCACCCGGGTCCAGCCGCGCAGGCCCTTGATCACCTCGACCCCGTCCATGTCGGGCAGCCCGAGGTCGAGGATGACCACGTCGGGGTGGCGGGCGGCGGCGAGCTGGAGGGCGGTGGCCCCGTCGGGGGCGGCGTCGACCTCGTACTTCCGCGCCTTGAGGTTGATCACGAGGGCGCGGACGATCTGCGGCTCGTCATCCACCACGAGCACCCGGTTCATGCGGAACCACCTCTGCTGTTCTTCGGGGCCCCGCTGGGCCCGGGATCGGGGTCGGCCGGCCCGCCGGTGCGGCGAAGGGCCGCGGTCACGAGGTGACCTGCGCCGGAAGGTCGGGCCGTACGGGCGGGCGCCCGGCGGCCGCCCGGAGGGTGAGGACCATCGTCATGCCGCCGCCGGGGGTGTCCTCGGCGGCGAGCGTGCCGCCCATGGTCTCGGCGAAGCCCCGGGCGACGGCCAGGCCGAGGCCCACCCCGGCGCCGCGCGGCGCGTCGCCGTAGCGCTGGAAGGGCTCGAAGATGCGGTCCTTGGCGCTGTCGGGCACGCCGGGCCCCCGGTCGACCACCCGGACCTCCACCCGGTCGCCGAGCGCGCTGGCGGCCACCAGGACGGGCGTGCCGCCGGGGCTGTACTTGACGGCGTTCTCGACGAGGTTGGCGACGCTGCGCTCCAGCAGGCCGGGGTCGACGGCGACCATGGGCAGCGTCTCGGGGATGTCGAGGTCGACGCTGTCCTCGGGGACGCCGCCGAGGGCCATCGGGACGACCTCGTCGAGGTCGATCTCGCGGATCAGCGGGGTGACGGTGCCGGTCTGGAGCCGGGACATGTCCAGGAGGTTGCCGACGAGGTGGTCGAGGCGGTCGGCGCCGTCCTCGATGCCGGCCAGCAGCTCGGCCTCGTCCTCCTCGGACCAGGCGACGTCGTCGGAGCGCAGGGACGTCACCGCGGCCTTGATGCCGGCGAGCGGGGTGCGCAGGTCGTGGCTGACGGCGGCCAGCAGGGCGGTGCGGATGCGGTTGCCCTCGGCCAGCTCGCGGGCCTGCTCGGCCTCGCCGACGAGCCGCTGGCGGTCCAGGACGACGGCGGCCTGGGCGGCGAAGGCGGCCAGCACCCGGCGGTCCTCGGCGGGCAGCACCCGGCCGGAGAGGGCGAGCGCCATGTTGTCGCCGACGGGCATGTCCACGTCGGCGTCCTCGGGGCGCAGCAGGGGCTTGCCGGTGCTGGTCACCACGCTGCTCGCGCAGGTCCAGGGGTCGACCTCGCTGGCCCGCTCCAGCAGGGCCACGGACTCCATCGCGAACGTCTCGCGCACCCGCTCCATCAGCGCGTCCAGGCTGGTGTCGCCGCGCAGGATGCTGCCGGCGAGGAAGGAGAGGATCTCGGACTCGGCGCGCAGCCGTGCGGCCTGGTGGGTGCGGCGGGCCGCCACGTCCACGACGGAGGCCACCAGCAGCGCCACCGCGAAGAAGACCACGATGGCGACGAAGTTCTTCGGGTCCTGGACGGTGATGCTGTGCGTGGGCGGCGTGAAGTAGTAGTTGAGCAGCAGCGAGCCGAAGGCCGCGGAGGCCAGGGCGGGCAGCAGCCCGCCGAGGAGAGCCGCGGCGACGGTCAGGAACAGGAAGAGCAGGACGTCGTTGGCGAGGCCGGGGCCGTTCTCCAGCGACGTGAGCAGCAGCGTCAGCAGGGCGGGGGCGACCACGCCGACGATCCAGCCGGCCACGATGCGGGGGCGGCCCAGGCGGGCGCCGCGCGCCACGGGCAGGCCCCGGCCCTTGGCGACCTCCTCGTGGGTGACGATGTGGACGTCGAGGTCGGGCCCGGAGTCCCGGGCGACGGTCTGGCCGACGCCGGGGCCGAAGATGTACTGCCAGGTCTTGCGGCGGCTGGAGCCGAGCACGATCTGGGTGGCGTTGACTCCGCGGGCGAACTCCAGCAGCGAGGCGGGCACGTCGTCCCCGATCACGTGGTGGAAGGTGCCGCCGAGGTCCTCGACCAGGGTGCGCTGGACGGCCAGCTCCTTCGGCGAGGCCGAGGTGAGCCCGTCGCTGCGGGCGATGTAGACGGCGAGGATCTCGCTGCCGGAGCCCTTGGCCGCCATCCGGGAGGCGCGGCGGATGAGGGTGCGGCCCTCGGGGCCGCCGGTGAGGCCGACGACGATGCGCTCGCGGGCCTGCCAGATGGTGGAGACGCTGTGGTCGGTGCGGTACTGCCGCAGGTACTCGTCGACCCGGTCGGCGGTCCACAGCAGCGCGAGCTCGCGCAGCGCGGTGAGGTTGCCGGGGCGGAAGTAGTTGGAGAGGGCGGCGTCGACCTTGTCAGGCTTGTAGATGTTGCCGTGGGCCATGCGGCGGCGCAGCGCCTGCGGCGACATGTCGACGAGCTCGATCTGGTCGGCGTGCCGGACGACCTCGTCCGGCACGGTCTCCCGCTGGCGGACGCCCGTTATCGACTCGACCACGTCGCCCAGCGATTCGAGGTGCTGGATGTTGACGGTCGAGACGACGTCCACGCCGGCCTGGAGCAGTTCCTCGACGTCCTGCCAGCGCTTGGTGTTGCGGGAGCCGGGCACGTTGGTGTGCGCGAGCTCGTCGACCAGCGCGACGGCGGGGCGGCGGGCGAGGACGGCGTCCACGTCCATCTCGGTGAAGACGCTGCCCCGGTAGGTGAGCTCGCGGCGGGGCACCTCCTCCAGGCCGTGCAGCATGACCTCGGTCCGCGGCCGGTTGTGGTGCTCGACGAAGCCCACGACGACGTCGGTGCCGCGCTCCATCCGCCGGTGTGCCTCGGAGAGCATGGCGTACGTCTTGCCGACGCCCGGTGCCGCGCCGAGGTAGATCCGAAGCTTGCCGCGTCCCATGGCCCCATTGTCTTCCACGTCGCGCGACGGTGTCCGGGCCGGTTCTCCGTCCTGAGGTGCAGCACTGCCGCGTACGTCGACCTTACGGCCAAGGTTTTGGACATTTGGGGCGCCGGGGGGTGGGGCGGCGGGTATTGACGCAGCTCTGACGCCTGCGGCCGTGACGTCCCGGGGTTCCGGTGCCGCAGGTCACGGTGGTGCGGGGCCGGTGCGGGCCGCCGGCCGGCGCGGGTTCCGGTGCCAGGCGGCCCCGGTGGCCCTGGCAGCCCCTGGCAGCATGGCCGCATGATCGATGTACGCACCCTGCACACCTCGGAGCTGGACGACCGCGAACTCGCCGCGGTCCGCGCGCTGCTGGACGAGGCATTCGAAGGGGACTTCTCGGACGAGGACTGGGACCACTCGGTGGGCGGCATGCACGCCCTCGCGTGGGACGGCGGGCGGCTGGTCGGGCACGGGTGCGTGGTGCAGCGCCGGCTGCTGCACGGCGGCCGGGCCCTGCGCACCGGCTACGTCGAGGCCGTGGCGGTCCGGGCGGAGCGGCGCCGCCAGGGGGTGGCGTCGGCCGTGATGGAGGCGCTGGAGCACGTGCTGCGCCGCGGCGGGTACGAACTGGGGGCGCTGGGCGCGGCCGAGGGCGCCGTGCCGCTCTACGTCGGGCGCGGCTGGCAGGTGTGGCGGGGGCCGTCGTCGGTCCTGACCCCCACCGGCATCGAGCGCACGGCGGAGGAGGACGGCCACATCTACGTGCTGCCGCTCGGGGCGGAGCTGGAGGCGGGCGGCGAGCTGACGTGCGACTGGCGGCCGGGGGACGTCTGGTAGTGCGCCCGGCCGCCCCTCCTCAGGGCCGCGGCACCGGCGCGGGCCGCCGCCCCAGCAGGTCCGCGAGGCCCTGCCGGGTGGCGGCGATGACGACGCGGTCCTCGGGGCGCAGCACGTGGCCGGGCCCAGGGACCCGGAGCGGGCCGGGCGGGCCCGCCGGCGCGCCCGTGCCGTCGGCGGGGGCGCCGGTGCCGTCCTGGGCCAGGGCGACCACCCGCCACGCCTCGGGGACGGACGCCTCGCCCACGGTGCGGCCCGCCAGGGCGGGGTGGCCCGCGACCTCCAGGACGGCGACGAGGATCACCCGCCGCTCCACCGGCACCGCCCCCAGGACCTGACGCCCCATCATGGCCACGGCGAAGGCGGGCGCGGCGAGGAAGGAGACGCTGCGGCTGCGGGTCCAGGCCGCGGGGTGGGAGTCGCGCAGGGTGCGGTAGACGGCCGTGGCGAAGCGGTGCTCGTACAGCCGCATGACCACCCGCACGTCGGGCCGGACCGCGCGGGCGTACAGGACGGCCTCCAGGTTGGTGATGTCACTGCTGGTCAGCGCCATCAGGGTGCGGCTCTCGCCGATCTTCGCGGCCTCCAGGACGCCCTCCTCGGTGACGTCGCCGATGACCGTGGGCACCCGCAGCGAGCGGGCGAGCGCGACGCCCCGGGCCTGCGGGTCGCGCTCCACGCAGACCACCGGGATGTCCAGCTCCCGCAGCCGGGTCAGCACCCGGGTGCCGATCTTGCCGAGACCGAGCAGCACCACGTGGCCGGCCAGCCCGCGCGGCGGGCGGCGCAGGGCGGAGGCGGAGCGGAAGGTGCCGAGCCCCTCCAGGGCGGCGGCCACCAGCAGGGGGAGCAGCAGCAGGCCGGTCAGCCCGGAGAGCAGCTGGAGGATCTGGCGGCCCAGGCCCTCCCCTATGGCCGGGTCGTTGATGGCGAAGAGGTCGAGGAGGGACAGGTAGGCGGCGCGCATCGGGTGTTCTCCGGTGACGAGCCAGGAGGCGACGGCGAGTCCGCAGACGGCGGCCGCCAGCAACAGCAGGGCCCACCGCAGCCGGCGGGAGAAGAAGGAGCCCAGGGGCAGGCCGCGGGCCGTGAGGCGGGTGCGCGCCGGCACCGGGCCGGCGTAGCGGACCTGCTCCAGGACGATGCGGCCGCGCCCGGTGACCGCGTCCGCCTCGGCGTCCCCGGGCAGCAGCAGAGGGCCGTCGGCGTCGGCGCGGTCGTCCGGGCCGGCGGGGGGCGGGGAGAGGAGGGCGAGGGTGCAGGTGCCCGGTGCGGCGCTCTCGCCGGGGCGGAGCGGGGGTCTCTCCACGGCGCGCAGCAGCAGCCCGCCGGCCTCGATGACCTTGGTGTGGCCGGAGACGGCGGCGGCCACCAGGGCCGGGACCGCGGTGTCGGTGTCCGACAGGACGGTGGTGGTCGCCTCGGCGGTCTGCCCGCCGGGCTCCCCGGCGCCCACCAGGGCCGCCTGGTCGAGGAGTTGCTCCAGGTGCTGGCCGAGGCGGCGGTTGTACAAGCGGATGACGAGCCGCAGCCGGGGGTTGGCGCGGCGGGCCCGCAGCGCGGCGTGGATGTTGGTCTCGTCGTCGTCGTAGACGAGGGCGAGGGCGGTGGCGTCGGCGACGCCGGCCTCGGCGAACGCCTCGTCGTCGGGCTCGGCCGCCTCGATGACGCGCACGGCGGCGCCGGTGCCGTTGCGGGCGGCGGGCCGGGGGCCCGCGACGGCGCCGGTCATCCGCCCGAAGAGGGCGGCGGCCCGGCCGGGCCTGGGGGACGGGCGCGCCCGTCCGTCGCGGGCGGGCGGCAGGACGACGGTGACGCGCTCGCCGTGGACGCCGGAGAGCTCGGCGGCCAGCCGGTGGACGAGCCCGTCGTCACCGCAGACCACCATGTGCGGGACGGTCGGCGCCACTTGGGGCGGGAGAGAGAGGGAGGCCACGCCCTAAGAGTGCCCTGTCCAACAGTTCGATTCCCGGCAATAGCGCCGGAATGTCGGGCAGTTCACTCCCCCACCCTCCGGCGCCGGGCCGCAGGCCCCCGGCAGCCGGAAGGCCGTGACCGGCGGCACGCACCGGTCACGGCCTCACCCCGGCAGCGCCGGGGCGCCGCCTCACGCGCCCTTGGCGAGCTTGGTCAGGGCGATGTTGAGCTTCAGCACGTTGACGCGCTCCTCCCCCATGAAGCCGAGGATCCGGCCGTCCGTGTGCTCCTCGACCAGCTTCGCCACCGCGCCGGCCGGCAGGCCGTTGGCCTTGGCGACCCGGGCCGCCTGGAGCCGCGCGTACGCCGGCGAGATGTCCGGGTCGAGGCCCGAGGCGGAGGCGGTGACGGCGTCGACCGGGACCGCTCCCGGGGCGACGCCGTTGAACGCGGCGACGTCGGCACGGCGCTGCTCGACGGCCTCCAGCAGGACCTTGCTGTCGGCGGCGAGGTTGGAGGCGCCGGAGACCACCAGCTTGTACCGCGTGTTCTCGGTGTTGGCGCCGGCGGCCGACGCGCGGCCCTGGAAGTACTTCGGGTCGGGCAGCGGGTTGCCGTCCTTGTCCTTGGCGTCCAGCGTGTAGCTCTGGCCCAGCCGTTCGGATCCGGCGGACCTGCCGTCCACCGTCACCTCGGAGCCGTTGGCCTTGTCGTGGAAGGCCACCTGGGCGATCCCGGTGACGGCGAGCGGGTAGAGCACACCGCAGATCACCGTCAGGACGAGCAGGGCGCGCAGGCCCGCCCCCACCAAGCGGGCCGTGCTGCTTACGGAGTTGTTCATGACGTCACCCGATGCCAGGGATGAGGGAGAGGAGCAGGTCGATGATCTTGATGCCGATGAACGGGGCGACGAGCCCGCCGAGCCCGTAGACGGTGAGGTTGCGGCGCAGCATGCTGTCCGCGCTCATCGGCCGGTAGCGCACGCCCTTGAGGGCGAGCGGCACCAGCGCCACGATGACCAGCGCGTTGAAGATGACGGCCGACAGGATCGCCGACTCGGGCGAGGTCAGGCTCATGATGTTGAGCTTGTCCAGGCCCGGGTAGGCCACCGCGAACATCGCCGGGATGATGGCGAAGTACTTCGCGACGTCGTTGGCGATCGAGAAGGTGGTGAGCGCGCCCCGCGTGATGAGGAGCTGCTTGCCGATCTCGACGATCTCGATGAGCTTGGTGGGGTTGGAGTCCAGGTCCACCATGTTCCCGGCCTCCTTGGCGGCCGAGGTGCCGGTGTTCATCGCGACGCCGACGTCGGCCTGGGCCAGCGCGGGCGCGTCGTTGGTGCCGTCGCCGGTCATCGCGACGAGCTTGCCGCCGGCCTGCTCCCGCTTGATGAGGGCCATCTTGTCCTCGGGCGTGGCCTCCGCGAGGAAGTCGTCGACGCCCGCCTCCTCGGCGATCGCCTTGGCCGTCAGCGGGTTGTCACCCGTGATCATGACGGTCTTGATGCCCATGCGGCGCAGTTCCTCGAACCGCTCCCGCATGCCGTCCTTGACGACGTCCTTGAGGTGGATGACACCGAGGACCCGGGCGCCCCTGTCGTCTTCGAGCGCGACGAGCAGCGGCGTGCCGCCCGCCTGGGAGATCTCGTCGGTGAGCTTCTGGGTGTCCTCGGCGACGCTGCCGCCGCGCTCCCGGACCCAGGCGACGACCGAGCCGGTCGCGCCCTTGCGGACCTTCCTGGCCACCGCGTCCTGGACGACGTCCACGCCCGACATCCGGGTCTGGGCCGTGAAGGGCACCCACTCGGCGCCGACGAGCTCGCCCTCGTGCCGCTCGCGCAGCCCGTACTTCTCCTTGGCGAGGACGACGATCGAGCGGCCCTCCGGCGTCTCGTCGGCGAGCGAGGAGAGCTGGGCGGCGTCCGCCACCTCCGCGGCCGTGGTGCCCTTGACGGGGACGAACTCCGCGGCCTGGCGGTTGCCGTAGGTGATGGTGCCGGTCTTGTCGAGCAACAGCGTGGAGATGTCACCGGCCGCCTCGACCGCGCGCCCGGACATGGCCAGCACGTTGCGCTGGACGAGCCGGTCCATGCCGGCGATGCCGATCGCGGACAGCAGCGCCCCGATGGTCGTCGGGATCAGGCAGACCACCAGCGCCGCGAGCACGATCATCGACTGCTCGGCGCCCGCGTAGATCGCGAAGGGCTGGAGGGTGACGACGGCGAGCAGGAAGACGATGGTGAGCGAGGCGAGCAGGATGTTGAGCGCGATCTCGTTCGGCGTCTTCTGCCGGGCGGCGCCCTCCACCAGGTTGATCATGCGGTCGATGAAGGTCTCGCCCGGCTTCGTCATGATCTTCACGACGATGCGGTCGGAGAGCACCTTCGTGCCGCCGGTGACCGCGGACCGGTCGCCGCCGGACTCGCGGATGACGGGGGCCGATTCGCCCGTGATGGCGGACTCGTCGACGGAGGCGACGCCTTCGACGACATCGCCGTCGCCGGGGATGATGTCACCGGCCTCGCAGACGACGAGGTCGCCCACGCGCAGCTCCGTGCCGGGCACGGACTCCTCGGCCGTGCCGTTCAGGCGGCGGGCCACCGTGTCGGTCTTGGCCTTGCGCAGGGTGTCGGCCTGGGCCTTGCCGCGGCCCTCGGCGACGGCCTCGGCGAGGTTGGCGAAGAGGACGGTCAGCCACAGCCAGACCGTGATGGCCCAGCCGAACCAGTCGCCCGGGTCCTTGACGGCCAGCGCGGTGGTGACCACCGAACCGATCTCGACGACGAACATCACCGGGGACTTGACCATCACCCGGGGGTCGAGCTTGCGGAACGCGTCCGGCAGCGACTTCAGCAGCTGCGCCGGGTCGAAGAGGCCGCCGGAGACCCGTCCGTGCTCCCCGGCGTCCTGCGGGCGCTCGTCCTGGGGCCCTTCGGGGGCGGTACGGACAGGGGTGGTCGTGCTCATGAGAGTCCCTCCGCCATCGGGCCGAGGGCCAGGGCCGGGAAGTAGGTCAAGCCGGTGATGATGAGGATCGCGCCGACGAGCAGCCCGGCGAAGAGCGGCTTCTCGGTGCGCAGGGTGCCGACGGTCTCGGGTACGGGCTTCTGTTCGGCGAGTGAGCCGGCCAGCGCGAGGACGAACACCATCGGCAGAAAGCGGCCGAGCAGCATGGCCAGGCCGATCGTGGTGTTGTACCAGGGCGTGTTGGCGTTCAGGCCGCCGAAGGCGGAGCCGTTGTTGTTGGCGCCGGAGGTGAAGGCGTAGAGGACCTCGGAGAAGCCGTGGGCACCGCTGCCGTTCACCGAGTTCGACGCCGTGTTCAGCATCGACTCCGGCGGGGCGGACAGGGCCATCGACAGGGCGGTGAAGCCGAGGACGAGCGTCGGGGTGATGAGGATGTAGCACGCGGCGAGCTTGATCTCGCGGGTGCCGATCTTCTTGCCCAGGTACTCGGGGGTCCGGCCGACCATCAGGCCGGCGATGAACACCGCGATGATCGCCATGACGAGCATGCCGTAGAGGCCGGAGCCGACACCGCCGGGCGCGATCTCGCCGAGCATCATGCCGAGCAGCGTCAGGCCGCCGCCGAAGCCGGTGAAGGAGGAGTGGAAGGAGTCCACCGCGCCGGTCGAGGTCAGGGTGGTGGCGACACCGAAGATCGCGGAGGCGCCGACGCCGAACCGCTGCTCCTTGCCCTCCAGCGCGCCGCCCGCGGCCTTCAGGGCCTCGCCGCCGCCGTGGAACTCGGTCCACATCATCAGCGCGGTGAAGCCGAGCCAGATCACGCCCATGGTGGCGAGGATCGCGTAGCCCTGCTTGACGTTGCCGACGAGCTTGCCGAAGGTCCGGGTCAGCGCGAACGGGATGACGAGGATCAGGAAGATCTCGAAGAGGTTGGTGAAGGCGTTCGGGTTCTCGAACGGGTGGGAGGAGTTGGCGTTGAAGTAGCCGCCGCCGTTGGTGCCCAGCTCCTTGATGACCTCCTGCGAGGCCACGGCGCCGCCGTTGACCTGCTGGGTGCCGCCGGTGAGCTGACCGATCCCGTGGATGCCCGCGAAGTTCTGGACGGCGCCGCAGGCGACGAGCACCAGCGCGCCGACGACCGCGATCGGGATGAGGATGCGGACGGTGCCGCGCACCAGGTCCGCCCAGAAGTTGCCGAGGTCGCCGGTGCGGGAGCGGGCGAAGCCCCGGACCAGGGCCACGGCGACGGCGATGCCGACGGCCGCGGAGACGAAGTTCTGGACGGCGAGGCCGAGCGTCTGGACGGCGTGGCCCATGGCCTGCTCGCCCGAGTACGACTGCCAGTTGGTGTTGGCGACGAACGAGGCGGCGGTGTTGAACGCCTGGTCCGGGGCGATCGCGGTGAAGCCCAGCGACAGCGAATCGGGCAGCACGCCCTGGATCCGCTGGAGCAGGTAGAGGAAAAGGACACCGGCGAGGGAGAAGGCGAGGACGCCGCGCAGATAGGCGGGCCAGCGCATTTCGGCGTCGGGGTCCGCGCCGATCGAGCGGTAGATCAGCTTCTCGACACGCAGGTGCTTCTCGGAGCTGTAGACGCGGGCCATGTAGTCGCCCAGCGGGCGGTAGACCAGCGCCAGCGCCGCGACGAGCGCGGTGAGCTGGAGGACTCCGGAGAGGACGGGACTCATATCGGCGGTCAGAACCTCTCCGGGAAAACGAGGGCGAGGATCAGGTAGCCCAGCAGGGCGAGCGCCACGACCAGGCCGACGACGTTCTCGGCGGTCACAGCTTCGCCACCCCCTTGGCGACGAGAGCCACCAGCGCGAAGACCGCGATCGTGGTGACGACGAAGGCCACGTCGGCCATCGTGTGCTCCTAGAGAGTTCGGAGAGGAACGGACTCCCACAGCAAACCGTTGATATTGACGTATAAGCGCCCCGTTGACGCCTCCCTTACGGCCATTAGCGCGCCCTTGACGAATCCCATACGCGGACGGCGATGACCTGCGTAAACGCCGCTGGGCCGCAACCCCTGTTCGGGGTTGCGGCCCAGCGGAACGACCTGATCCGGCCGTCTGGCGAGCACCGTCTCCGCGGGGAGACGAGCGGAAGTCAGCGGATCTCGGAGATCTCCGGTCCGCGCTCCAGGCGGTCCACGCCGCCGGCGAAGCGCGAGCCTTCCGACTCCTCCTGCTGAATGCCCTCGGCGACCATCTGCGCGTCGTCCGGCAGCTTGAGGACGATCGGGTCGCGCGGCGCCATCGGGGAGTCGCCGCGGACGACGACGGTGTCCTGGAAGATCTGCTCCAGCAGCCCGGCGGTCTGCGGCTGCACCGCGCCCTGGCCGGAGATCACTCCGCGCAGGAACCAGCGCGGCCCGTCACAGCCGATGAAGCGGACGAGCTGGACGCCCTGGGCGCCGTCCGGCAGCGCCACCGGCACCTGGGCCCGCAGCTCCCAGCCGAGGGGGCCCTCGACCTCGTCGACGACACCGCCCTGCTGGGTGATGCCGGACGCGATCTCGTCCCGCACCTCGCCCCAGATGCCCTCGCGCTTGGGGGCGGCGAACGCCTGCAGCTGTACGGCGCTGTCGCGCAGCACGATCGTCGCGGCGACGATGGCGTCACCGGCGACCTCCACCCGGAGCTCCATGCCCTCGACCCCGGGCACGAACAGCCCGCCGAGGTCGACCCGGCCCTCGCCGGGCTCGCGGACCTCGGAGATGTCCCACGGCCCGTCGGGGCGGGGCTCCGGCTCCAGCCGGAGCCGGCTCTCGGCCGCGGTGTCCTGCGCGGACCCGTTGGCGAGGGCGTCCTCGGCCAACTCATCGGAGGTCACGCCGTCGACCTGGTCGACGGCGTCCTCGCTGCGCTTGCGGCGACGACCGAACACGTCACTGTCCTTCCCGGTCGCTGGCGACCGAAGCGAATCCATTCCCCACGGCAGCGTGGCCACCGGTGGACCCGAAGCCCCCTTCGGCCCGAGCCGAGCCCGGAAGTTCCGCCACCTCGTGGAAGCGGACCTTCTCGACCTGCTGGACAACCATCTGGGCGATACGGTCGAACCTCTCGAACCGGACGCTCTCGCGCGGGTCCAGATTGACCACAATCACCTTGATCTCTCCACGGTACCCGGCATCGATGGTCCCCGGGGCATTCACCATGGAGACCCCGCACCTGGCAGCGAGACCCGAACGCGGGTGCACGAAGGCCGCGTACCCGTCGGGCAGCGCGATGGACACCCCGGTGGGCAGCACCATCCGCTCGCCCGGGGCGAGCTCGGCGGCCTCGGTGGTGACCAGGTCGCAGCCCGCGTCACCCGGGTGCCCGTAGGCGGGGACGGGCACTGCGGGGTCGATCCGCCGGATCAGTACGTCCAACGGCATGCGGCACTCCTCGTCGTTCGTCGTCTGCGGCCCGGCCGCGGTCCGTCCGCCGCCGGGGCGGCCACGTGCGCGGCACTCACGGGTTGACCTCGAAGGCCCGCGCGACCTTGACCTGGTCGGGGTTGGCCAGGGTGGCCTGGATCTCGGCGGGGCGGCCGTTCTCGATGAAGTGGTCGATCTTGACCTCGATGAACACCGCCTCCGCGCGGACCGCGACGGGCCCGCCGGGACCCCCGATCCGGCCGGTGGCCGTGGCGTAGATCTTACGGCCGTGGACGGCGTGGACCTCCGCCTCCAGGTACAGCACGGTGTCCACCGGGACCGGCCGCAGATAGTCCGTCGCGAGGCGGCCGGTCACCGCGATGACCCGCAGCATCCAGCCCAGCGACCCCAGCGTCTCGTCCAGCGCCGTCGCCAGGACCCCGCCGTGCGCGAGGCCGGGGGCGCCCTGGTGCGCCTCCTTGACGCGGAACTCCGCGGTGACGCTCACGCCCTCGCCGGCCCGCACCTCGACGTGCAGCCCGTGCGGGACACCGCCGCCACAGCCGAAGCAGTACTCGTAATGCGCCCCGATGGCCTCACCGGGCGCGG
Source organism: Streptomyces sp. NPDC046215 (assembly GCF_040646215.1). Taxonomy (NCBI): domain Bacteria; kingdom Bacillati; phylum Actinomycetota; class Actinomycetes; order Kitasatosporales; family Streptomycetaceae; genus Streptomyces; species Streptomyces sp. NPDC046215. The sequence continues at coordinate 13,074 of NZ_JBEYZW010000083.1, forward strand.
GGGCGTCCGGGTGCCGCACCGGGGGCTGGGCTCCGGCCGGCGGCGTCGTCGTTGGTCCACTCACAGGGGCTGACCTTACCCGCGACGGCCGCGCGCGGTCCCGCCCGTGTCAAGCTTGGGCTCATGCAGCCTTACGAAGAACGCCTGACCGCGCCCCGTTCCTGGTGGTTCTTCGCGGTCCTCGTCGGAGTCGCGATGGCACTGATCCTGCTGCCCCTCGGCAAGGCGCCGATGTTCGGCGGCCTCGTCGGCGGCGGCGCGCTGGCGATGGCGGCGGTCAGCTCCTACGGCGCGGTGCGCATCCGGGTGGTGGGCGGCGCGCTCGTGGCGGGCGACGCGCGGATCCCCGTCGAGGCACTGGGGGTGCCCGAGGTGCTGGACGCCCAGGAGGCCCGCGCCTGGCGGACCCACAAGGCCGACACCCGCGCCTTCATGCTGCTGCGCGGCTACGTCCCCACGGCGGTGCGGATCGAGATCACCGATCCGGAGGACCCCACCCCCTACGTCTACCTCTCCACGCGCTCCCCCGAGCGCCTGGCCGCCGCTCTCGGGGCCGTACGGGCCTGAGCCGGTCCCTGGGCGTCCTTCCGGCGCCGCCCGGCCCTCCTGGGGCCCACCGGGGCTACCGGCCGTCCGGCTCGGGGGGTGAGGCGGGCTGCAGCTCGTCCCACCGCACCTGCTTGCCACGGAGGTCCTTGCGGACCTTCTCGGCGAGCTTCTTGGTGTCGCGGCGGTTCATCACCGCGCCCACGGTCGCGCCGATCATGAAGGGGGCGAGGTTGGGCAGATTGCGGAACGTGCGCTTGAGGACCTGCTGGCGCAGCTCGCGCCGCAACTGGCCGCCCAGGGCCGCGTTGAGGGTCATGGGCGAGGTCACGTCGATGCCGCGCTCCTGTGCCCAGGCGCCGAGGTAGGCCGTCGCCCGCTGGCGTACGGTGCCCGGCGCCCGCAGTCCGTAGACCTCGTGCAGTTCGGCGATGAGCTTGAACTCGACGGCGGCGACGCCGACGATCTCGGCCGCCAGCTCGGCGGGCATGGCGGGCGGCACCGGCAGCATCGCCGCCGCGCCGACGCCGGCGCCCACGGTGGACGTGCCGTTCGCGGCACCGGCCACCAGTTTGTCCGCGAGCTCCTCCGGGCCGAGACCCGGGAACTGCCCGCGCAGGGTCGCGAGGTCGCGCACCGGGATGCGCGGGGCGTTCGCGATGATCCGGTCGGCGACGGCGGTCAGGCCCGCCCTCGCTCCCCGGCCGCTCCTCTTGGCGCCACGCCCGACGGCGGCGGCGAGCGAGGCCGTGCGGCCCCGCTCGACGTTCGCGTCGGCCATGGCGTCCGGAGCGCTGTCGGCAGCACTTTCCTGCCGGGTGACGTCCTCGGCCGGCCCGCTGGTCAGCTCGGGCTGCCGGGAACGCCGCTTCCGGAACGGGGTCGAGCCTGCCATCGCAGACCCGCTCCTCAGTCGCAGTCGCGGCAGATGGGCTGACCGTTCTTCTCGCGGGCCAGCTGGCTGCGGTGGTGCACGAGGAAGCAGCTCATGCAGGTGAACTCGTCGGCCTGCCGGGGCAGGACCCGGACGGACAGCTCCTCGTTGGAGAGGTCCGCGCCGGGCAGCTCCAGACCCTCGGCGGCCTCGAAGTCGTCGACGTCTACCGACGAGGTCGACTTGTCGTTCCGCCGGGCCTTCAGTTCTTCGATGCTGTCCTCGTTGACATCATCATCGGTCTTGCGTGGGGTGTCGTAGTCCGTTGCCATGTCGCTCTCCCCCTCTGGGTGTCTGCGGTGTCTCCAGCGCACGTAACGCGTGAGAGGCCGGACTTGTGCCCGACCCGAGGCGGAGATTTTGCCTCACATCAAGGTCTGTTACTCAATCGACACCCAACCGCACACCTGAAGAGGTGATGGGTATGGATGGCGAACGGGACCGTACACGGTCCGATTGCCGCATGCGGATGCGCCATCACGTGTACTTCCCGTGATCAGGACCTCCGGAAACCCCCATTTTCCCGGCGTTCCGGCGGCCCGGCCGATCACGGAGAGTGGATGGCCGGAAGTTTGCGCATGTGAGCGATCACACACGCCTACAGCAAGGGGCGGACCGTGAAAATTCCGCCCAAAGCGAACCAGCAGCCGCCCTATTCTCGCAGAGTTTCTCAGGTCGGCAGCACCACTCTCATGATCAGCCCGCCCCCTTCCCGGGGTTCGGCCGAGATCCGCCCTCCGTGGGCCCGGGCCACCGAGCGCACGATCGACAGTCCGAGGCCGACGCCCTTGTCGCTGCCGGTGCGCTCGGTGCGCAGCCGGCGGAACGGCTCGAAGATGTTGTCCAGCTCGTACGCCGGGACGACCGGGCCGGTGTTCTCCACCACCAGCAGCGCCTGGCCGGGCTGGGAGCGGGTGGTCACCTCGACCCAGCCGTCGGGAGTGTTGTAGCGCACCGCGTTCTGCACGAGGTTCAGCGCGATCCGCTCCAGGAGCACGCCGTTGCCCTGGACGACCGCGGGCTCCCGGGCGCCCCGCAGCTCCACGCCCTTGTCCTGGGCCTCCGTGCGGGCCTGGTCCAGGGCCCTGGAGGCCACCTCGGCCAGGTCCACGGGCTTGCGGTCCACGATCTCGTTGTCGCTGCGGGCGAGCAGCAGCAGGCCCTCCACGAGCTGCTCGCTGCGCTCGTTGGTGGCCAGCAGGGTCTTGCCGAGCTGGAGGAGGTCGGGCGAGGCGCCCGGGTCGGAGAGGTGGACCTCCAGCAGGGTCCGGTTGATCGCCAGCGGGGTCCGCAGCTCGTGCGAGGCGTTGGCCACGAAGCGCTGCTGCGCGGTGAACGCCCGCTCCAGCCGGTCGAGCATCTCGTCGAAGGTGTCGGAGAGCTCCTTCAACTCGTCCTCCGGCCCACCCAGTTCGATGCGCCGGGAGAGATCGGTGGCGGCGACCCGGCGGGCCGTGCGGGTCATCTTGCCCAGCGGCGAGAGGACCCTGCCGGCCATGGCGTAGCCGAAGGCGAAGGCGATCACGGCGAGGCCGAGCAGGGCGAGCAGCGAGCGCTTGAGCAGGCCGTCCAGGGCCATGGCGCGCTGGTGCTCCATGCACTGGCGCAGGCCGCTCATGAAGACGTCGCTGTTGTTGGTGGAGCCGAGGTTCTTGCAGGTCGCGCTCGTTTCGACCTGGGCGCTGACGATCCGGAACGGCAGCTCGTTGCCCTGCCGCAGGGCGTCCGCCGCCAGCAGGTAGATGATCGTCAGCAGCAGCACGCCGGCCATCAGGAACATCCCGCCGTACAGCAGGGTGAGCCTTATCCGGATCGTGGGGCGCAGCCAGGGGAAGGGCCGCACGACGGGCTGGCGCGGGTCCCAGGTGGGTTTGGGCGGGGTTGAACGATCGGCGCGGTCGGCTGCCTGCGGGGCCGGGGAGGGCGTGGGGGGAGGCGTGGCGGGCATCGCGCTCAGATCCGGTATCCCGAGCCGGGCACGGTGACGATCACCGCGGGCTCACCGAGCTTGCGGCGCAGGGTCATGACCGTGACGCGGACGACGTTGGTGAAGGGGTCGGTGTTCTCGTCCCAGGCCTTCTCCAGCAGCTGCTCGGCCGAGACCACGGCCCCCTCGCTGCGCATCAGCACCTCCAGCACCGCGAACTCCTTGGGCGCGAGCTGGACCTCGCGGCCGTCGCGGAAGACCTCGCGGCGGTTGGGGTCGAGCTTGATGCCGGCCCGCTCCAGCACGGGCGGCAGGGCCACGGTCGTGCGGCGGCCCAGGGCCCGGACGCGGGCGGTCAGCTCGCTGAACGCGAAGGGCTTGGGCAGGTAGTCGTCGGCGCCGATCTCCAGGCCCTCCACGCGGTCGCTGACGTCGCCGGAGGCGGTGAGCATCAGGACGCGGGTGGGCATGCCGAGCTCGACGACCTTGCGGCAGACGTCGTCGCCGTGCACGAGCGGGAGGTCCCGGTCGAGCACGATGACGTCGTAGTCGTTGACGGCGATGCGCTCCAGGGCGGCGGCCCCGTCGTACACGACGTCGACGGCCATGGCCTCCCGGCGCAGTCCGGTGGCGACGGCATCGGCGAGCAGCTGCTCGTCCTCGACGACGAGTACGCGCACGGCGTGGTCCTTCCTTCGGAGCCTTGGGGACAAGGCGTGTATTTGACACCGGTGGGTGTGTCCATCCTGCCTCGAACGCCGATAAACCGGCCGTAAGGGGGCTTGCGGTGGCCTGCGGGCGGTCGGTGGGGGCCGGGATTCCGGATTGCCGGGGGAGCGCAGGTTTCCCCCGGGACGGCCGTGGGGAAGACGACTGCACACCCGCGATCACGCCCCGGCAGCAGCACGCCGCCGTCCGCCGCCGCCCCCGCGGGGCGGCGGGCGTGATCGTCTCTCCTCCGGTCTCCGGCCGGGGGGACCCCCAGGCACACCCCCGTGCCGTGAGCCGACCCTGGAGGGGGCGCCGCACCATGGACGCGTTCACCGCTGGCATTCTGCAGCGCATAGAGAGCACCCGGTCCGACCTGGACCAGGCCCGCAGGTCGGGCGACGAATTCCTCGCCGAGGTGGAGCAGTCGGCCCTGGAGGACCTGCACCGGCTGGCCGCCGAGCACGGAGTGCAGGTCAGCGCCGTTTAGCGGCTCCGGCCGGGCCGAGATCCACCGAAACTTCACGGGTACGCGCGAGCGCCCCGGTGCCTTAGGGCACCGGGGCGCTCTGCTGCGTCCTGCTGTCCCGCGCGGACCGGGGGCCCTGCTTCAGCCCTGCCAGGCCCCCAGCTCCTCCAGGCGGGCCTGGAGGGGCTCGAAGAGGCCCCGGGGGGCGGCCACGGTCAGCTCGGTGGACGCCGGCCGGCCCGGGCGGCCGCCGGTCAGGGCGCCGGCCTCGCGGGCGATCAGGGCGCCGGCGGCGTAGTCCCAGGGGTTCAGGCCCCGCTCGTAGTAGCCGTCGAGCCGGCCGCAGGCGACGTCGCACAGGTCGATGGCCGCAGACCCGCCCCGGCGGATGTCGCGGACCTCGGGCAGCAGGGAGCGCAGCACCTCGGCCTGGGAGGCGCGCCGGGAGGCCAGGTAGCCGAAGCCGGTGCCGATCAGGGCGTGCTCCGGGGCGGGCGCGGGGCGGACCCGCAGCCGTCGGTCGGCGGCGAAGGCGCCCTCGCCGAGGACGGCCCGGTAGGTCTCGCCGCGCATGGGGGCGGCGACGACCCCGACGACCGCCTCGCCGTCGATCTCGGCGGCGATGGACACCGCCCAGGACGGCAGGCCGTAGAGGTAGTTGACGGTGCCGTCGATGGGGTCGATGACCCAGCGGACACCGCTCGTGCCGGCGCTGCTGGCGCCCTCCTCCCCCAGCAGCCCGTCGGCGGGCCGCCGCTCGGCGAGGTAGCCGGTGATCAGCTTCTCGGCGGCGATGTCCATCTCGGTGACGACGTCGATGGAGCTGGTCTTGGTGGCGGCCACGCCCAGGTCGGCCGGCCGGCCGTCGCGCAGCAGCGTGCCGGCCAGCTCGGCGGCCTCCAGGGCAACGGCCAGCAGTTCGGCTTTGAGGGGGCCGGTGGACACGTCGTTCACGGTGCTCCTGTCGTTCAGGGTGGTGATTTACGCGTACGGGCTGTCGGCTCCCGCGGCGGCCGGGCGCGGTGCGCGGGCCGGGCAGCAGCCGACGGGACAGAGGTCGTGGGAGGGGCCGAGGGCGCCCAGGGCGCAGCGCTCGGGCGCGAGGCCGCGCTCGGTGGCCGCGCGCTCCAGGACCAGCTCGCGCACGGCGGCGGCGAAGCGCGGGTCGGCGCCGACGGTGGCGGCGCGGGCGACCGGCAGGCCGAGGCCGGCGGCCTTGGCGGCGGCCTCGGTGTCGAGGTCGTACAGGACCTCCATGTGGTCCGAGACGAAGCCGATGGGAACCATGACGACGGCCGGGGCGCCCGCGCCGTGCAGGGTCTCCAGGTGGTCGCAGATGTCGGGTTCGAGCCAGGGGGTGTGCGGGGCGCCGCTGCGGGACTGGTAGACGAGCTGCCAGGGGTGGTCGGTGCCGGTCGCCTCGCGCACCGCCTCGGCGACGAGCCGGGCGACGTCGAGGTGCTGGGCGACGTAGGCGCCGCCGTCCCCGTGGCCCTCGGCCGGGCCGGAGGTGTCGGCGGCGGCGGTGGGGATGGAGTGGGTGGTGAAGGCCAGGTGCGCGCCGGCCCGCACGGCCTCGGGCAGCTCGGCGAGGGCCGCCACGGTGGCGTCGGCCATGGGCCGGACGAAGCCGGGGTGGTTGAAGTAGTGGCGCAGCTTGTCCACGCGCGGTGGGGTCAGGCCCTCGCCCTCCAGGGTGGCCAGGGCGTCCGCGAGGTTCTCGCGGTACTGGCGGCAGCCCGAGTACGAGGCGTAGGCGCTGGTGGCCAGGGTGAGGACGCGGCGGTGCCCGGCCGCGGTCAGCTCGCGCAGGGTGTCGGTCAGGTACGGCGCCCAGTTGCGGTTGCCCCAGTGGACGGGGAGGTCGACGCCGTGCTCGGCGAAGTCCTCGCGCAGGGCCTTCAGCAGCTCCCGGTTCTGGCCGTTGATCGGGCTGACGCCGCCGAAGAGGAAGTAGTGCTGCCCGACCTCCTTGAGCCGCTCGCGGGGGATGCCGCGGCCGCGTGTGACGTTCTCCAGGAACGGGACGACGTCGTCCGGTCCTTCGGGGCCGCCGAAGGAGAGCAGCAACAGGGCGTCGTAGGGGGCTGTTGCTGGCTGATCTGCTGGCTGATCCGACATGTGTCCGATCCTGCCACCCGCCACGGACAGCCGGGAAATGACCGTGCGGCGCGTGCGGGCGGGCACGTAAGCTGTATCGACCAATTACGTGCCTTACCGGGAGTCTCGTCCTTCCGGCCCCCGCTCCGCCCGACCCTCTGGTGGCCCCGCCTTGCCCAGTCCCTACCGCGCGATCTTCGCCGCTCCCGGCGCCAAGGGCTTCTCCGCGGCCGGCTTCCTCGGCCGGATGCCGCTGTCGATGATGGGCATCGGCATCGTCACCATGGTCTCCCAGCTGACCGGCCGGTACGGGCTGGCCGGGGCCCTCTCGGCAACCCTCGCGATATCCGCCGCCGTGCTCGGCCCGCAGATCTCCCGCCTGGTCGACCGGCACGGCCAGCGCCGGGTGCTGCGCCCGGCGACGCTGGTGGCCGTGGTCTCCGTCGCGGGGCTGCTGCTCAGCGCGCAGCAGCGGTGGCCGGACTGGACGCTGTTCGCCTTCTCCGCGTGCGCGGGCTGCGTGCCGAGCGTGGGATCGATGGTGCGGGCGCGGTGGGCGGCCGTCTACCGGGGGCGGCGCGAGCTGCACACCGCCTACGCCTTCGAGTCGGTCGTGGACGAGGTGTGCTTCATCTTCGGGCCGATCCTCTCGATCGGCCTGTCCACGGCCTGGTTCCCGGAGGCCGGGCCGCTGCTGGCCGCCGGCTTCCTGGCGGTGGGTGTGCTGTGGCTGACGGCGCAGCGGGCGACCGAGCCCGAGCCGCACCCCCGCGGGCACCACGCCGGGGGCTCTCCGCTCGCCTCCCGGGGGCTGCAGGTCCTGGTGGCGACGTTCGTCGCCATGGGCGTCATCTTCGGGGCCGTCGACGTGGTGACCGTGGCCTTCGCCGAGGAGCGGGGCCACAAGGCCGCGGCGAGCCTGGTCCTGGCGACGTACGCGCTGGGTTCCTGCCTGGCGGGGGCCGTCTTCGGGCTGCTGCACCTCAAGGGCGACCCGGCCCGGCGCTGGCTGTGGGGCATCTGTGCGATGGCCGTGAGTATGATCCCCCTCCAGTTGGTCGGGAGCCTGCCGTTCCTGGCCGTGGCGCTCTTTGTCGCGGGTCTGTCCATCGCGCCGACGATGGTGACGACGATGGCCCTCGTCGAACAGCATGTACCGCGCGCGAAGCTGACCGAGGGCATGACCTGGACGAGCACCGGGCTCGCGGTCGGGGTGGCACTGGGATCGTCGGCCGCCGGCTGGGTGGTGGACGCCTCCGGGGCGGCCGCGGGGTACCTGGTGGCCGGCGTGGCGGGAGTGCTCGCGGCGGCGGTCGCGTTCCTCGGGTACCGCCGGCTCCGCGTGCCGGCGCCGCAGCGGCCGGGGGGACCCGCGCCGCAGGCAAGGGGAGGGTCTGTCACTGATGGCGGGAACGAACAGCAGCGCGTGGCGTAACTGGGCGGGGAACGTCACCGCCCACCCCCGGAACGCCCTGGCACCGGCCTCCACCGAGGAGGTCGCCGAGGCCGTCGCGAAGGCCGCCGCGCGGGGCCTGCGGGTGAAAGCGGCCGGCAGCGGCCACTCCTTCACCGCCGCGGCGGCCACCGACGGCCTGCTGATACGCCCCGGCCGCCTCACCGGCTTCCGCGCGCTGGACCGCGCGGCCGGGACGGTCACGGTGGCCGCCGGAACCACGCTCCGGCGGCTGAACGAAACCCTGTCCGCCCACGGCCTGTCCCTGGCCAACATGGGCGACATCATGGAACAGACCGTCTCCGGGGCCGTCAGCACCGGCACCCACGGCACGGGCCGCACCTCGGGGTCGTTAGCGGCCCAGGTCACGGGCCTGGAGCTGGTGACGGCGGACGGCTCGGTGCTCACTTGCTCGGCGGCGGAGAACCCGGAGGTCTTCGCGGCGGCCCGGCTGGGGCTCGGCGCCCTGGGGGTGATCACCGCGATCACCTTCGCGGTGGAGCCCGAGTTCCTCCTGCGGGCCGTGGAGGAGCCGATGCCCCTCGACCGGGTCACCGCGGACTTCGACCGGCTCGTCGCGGAGAACGAACACTTCGAGTTCTACTGGTTCCCGCACACCGCCGGCTGCACCACCAAGCGCAACAACCGCGCCGCGGGCCCGGCCGCGCCGCCCGGCCGGCTGAGCGCCTGGGTCGAGGACGAGCTGCTGTCCAACGGCCTCTTCCAGGCCGTCTGCTCGGTGGGCCGCGCCGTGCCCGCGGCGGTACCGGCCATGGCCAGGGTCACCGGCCGCGCCCTGTCGGCCCGCACGTACACCGATGTCCCGTACAAGGTCTTCACCAGCCCGCGCCGGGTCCGCTTCCTGGAGATGGAGTACGCGGTGCCGCGCGAGGCGGCCATGGCGGCGCTCCTCGAACTGCGGGCGGCGATCGAGCGCTCCCGGCTGCGGATCGGCTTCCCCGTGGAGGTGCGGACCGCCCCGGCCGACGACATCCCGCTGTCGACCGCCTACGGCCGGGACACCGCCTACATCGCCGTGCACCAGTACCGGGGCACCCCGCACCGGGCGTACTTCACCGCCGCCGAGCGGATCATGACGGCCCACGGCGGGCGGCCGCACTGGGGAAAGCTGCACAGCCGCGACGCGGCCTACCTGGCGGGGGCCTATCCGCGGTTCGCGGAGTTCTGCGCGCTGCGGGACCGGCTGGACCCGGAGCGCGTCTTCGGCAACGACTACCTGCGGCGGGTGCTCGGGGGCTAGCCGCCCTGGCCTGCGGTTTTCGGCTGCGGCCCGTCGTTGCCGCCTGCGGCGGCGGGCGCCCTGCGGGCGCGTCCTCAATCGCCGGACGGGCTGATTTCAGCCCGTCCGGCGATTGAGGACACCGCCGCGCAGCGGTGGTGCACCCCCACGAACTGCCGCCCTAGGAGACCGTGCCGGCCGCCGCGTTCTGTCCCTGCGGCGGCGTGGGGGCGGTGCGGCCGCCCCCGGTGCCCTGGGCCGCGGCGTCTCCCCCGGAGCCCTTGCCGTCGTCGCCGCCCTTGCCGCTGTCGGGCGTCGGGCCGGGGTTGCTCGGGTTCGGCTTCGGGGAGGGCGTGGAATCGCCGGAGGGCTTGGGGGACGGCGCCGAGGGCGTCGGGTCCGGCTTGTCCGTACCGTCCGTGCCGCTGCCGGGCCGGGAGGCGTCGGGGCCGGGGGTCGGACCTCCGTCCTCGCCCTCACCGCTCTCCCGGCCGCCGTCCCGCGAGTGGCCGGGGTCGGGGGCCGGAGTGTGCTGGTCCTCCTGCTTCTTCTCCGGCTTGCCGCCCACGAGCTGGGTGATCGTCGTCGTGCCCTTACCACCGTCGGCGCTCTTGTCGCTGACCAGCTCGACCGCGGTGACCGTGCCCATGGCGAGCACGAAGATCGCCCCGGCGGCCAGCAGCGGGCGCTTCCAGCCGCGCAGCCGGGTGCCGTGCGTCGTGCCCCCGGTGTAGGCGTCGTCCGGCTGCCCGGCGCCGTGGGGGTGCGGGAAGCTCGTGGTGGTGCGTGGGTCCATGGGCGCGCCCGCGCCTGCGCCGCTGTGCTCCGGCGTGCGACCTGCCGTATGCAACAGCTGTGTCTCGTCCTCGGGGGGCGGCGTCCGGGCCGCGTCGACGCCCGGTATCAGCTGCGTGGCGTCAACCTTCCCGATCAGCTGGGTGCGGTCGGTATCGGCGCCGTGCGGGGCCGCGGAGTGCCCGGCCGCGCGGTGCACGGCCCGGCCGGCGTCCCGTACCGGGACCTGGCGCAGCCTCGGCTGGGCCGCCTGGGCCGTCGCCTCGCGGAGCTGCTCGCCCGTACGTTTGAACAAGTGCTGGAAAATCGTGCCGCCGGAGGTGGCCACGATGCTCACGACGCCGGCGCCGATGACGGTGCCGTACACCCCGAGTTTGCCCGCGAGCAGGGCGGCGATCACCGCCGCCAGAGCACTGCCGGCGACCTGCGCGACACTGAGTTCCAGACGCTTGTTCTTCTGTTTTGCCTCGCTTTCGCCTTTGTCGTCCATCTCCTGCCTCTGTTAGCGCTTCGGTCCCTCTTATGGATAGAAGAGACATTCGAGCGTAACGAACAGTTCCGGATCAGGCGATTGTGTGAACCTCGACACCAGGACAACAGCCGTCCGTGTCGGGGGCTCGCGACCAACTCCCTTCTCCCGCGTGAACTTCGATGGCGCGCCGATCCACCCCCCGTGGCCCGAATGGAGTACTGTGGCGAGCCCTGGCCCCGGTGTCCCGTCCGGCTGCCCGGACCCGACGGGAGGGGCCCAGGGCGGCTCTCGCCCCGTCAACTCGGCAATGTTGTGGCAGGCTGCACCCGGGCAGGCCACACTCGACTAGGGAAGCAGCGACGCAGGTGACGTCGGCAGGCACCACCCGGGAGGTCCCCATGCCCGAACTGCGTGTCGTGGCCGTCTCCAACGACGGCACACGACTGGTGCTCAAGGCTGCGGACAGCACGGAGTACACCCTTCCCATCGACGAACGGCTGCGCGCCGCGGTGCGCAACGACCGTGCTCGCCTGGGCCAGATCGAGATCGAGGTCGAGAGCCATCTCCGCCCTCGTGACATCCAGGCCCGTATACGCGCAGGTGCCTCCGCCGAGGAGGTCGCACAGCTCGCGGGGATCCCGGTCGAGCGGGTCCGCAGGTTCGAGGGTCCGGTGCTCGCCGAGCGCGCGTTCATGGCCGAGCGCGCCCGCAAGACCCCCGTCAGACGCCCCGGCGAGAACACCGGGCCGCAGCTCGGTGAGTCCGTCGCGGAGCGGCTGGCGCTGCGCGGGGCCGAGAAGGACACCGCCCAGTGGGATTCCTGGCGCCGCGACGACGGCACCTGGGAGGTCCTGCTCGTCTACCGGGCGGCCGGTGAGCCGCGCGCGGCGAGCTGGTCGTTCGACCCGCCGAGGCGGATCGTTCAGGCGATGGACGCCGAGGCCCGGGCCCTCATCGGCGAGGCCGACGACACGCCCGAGCCGAGCTTCCCCTTCGTGCCGCGCATCGCGCGCCTGCCGCGCGACCGGCCGCTGGACCGAAGCCTGGACCGGCCCGCCGACCGGAGCGTCGACCGGGCGGGGGACCGCGCCTCGGACCGGCAGCAGCCGCCCGCGCCGCCCGCCCCTCCGGAGGCGGACACGGAGCCCGCGGCGGAGGTGACGGCCAGGGAGCGCGATTCCCTGACGAGTCTGCTCGAAGCCGTGCCCAGTTTCCGGGGCGACATGGTGGTGCCCGAGGCACCGTCGGTGATCCCGGTGGCCGAGGAGCCCGAGGAGGAGCCGGAGGCCGTCGAGCCCCCGGCACCCGCGGCGAGCGCGGGCGCCGGCGCGGCGTACGCGGACGTCCTGATGCCGCGCTCCGTGGCCGGCCACCGGGACCGGCTGACCGGCACGACGGACCGTCAGGCGGAGGCGGACGGCGTCCGGCCCGGCCGGCGGGCGGCGGTCCCCAGCTGGGACGAGATCGTCTTCGGCACCCGGCGCAAGAAACAGGAATAACGGGCTCGGGCCAGGGCCGGGGGCAGGGGTAGCGGCGCACCGCTACCCCTGTTCCCGTCAGCCCGGCTGCGCTCCCGTGGCCACGGGGCGGCTCCCGTCGGCGGACCACTCGCTCCACGAACCGACGTAGAGGGCCGCCGGGACGCCCGCCAGCGCCAGGGCCAGCACCTCGTGCGCGCCCGAGACCCCCGAGCCGCAGTAGACGCCCACCTCCGCACCGGGCTTCGCGCCCAGGGCCGCGAAGCGCTCGGCGAGCTCCCGCGCGGGCCGGAACACCCCCTCCTCGGTGACGTTCTCCGTCGTCGGGGCGTTGACCGCGCCGGGGATGTGCCCGGCCACCGCGTCGAGCGGCTCCACCTCGCCCCGGTACCGCTCCCCCGCACGGGCGTCCAGCAGGACGCCCCGGCGGGCGAGGGCCGCCGCGCCGTCCGCGTCGAGCAGCGGCAGCGCGCCCGGCGCCGGGGTGAAGTCACCCGGCTCCGCCCGCGATTCCCCGGCCGTGAGCGTGCCGCCCCGCGCGATCCACGCCGCGAGCCCGCCGTCGAGGACCCGTACGTCGCCGTGGCCCGCCCAGCGGAGCATCCACCAGGCGCGGGCGGCACCCCAGCCCTTGTCCCCGTCGTAGACGACGACGGGGCGGTCCGAGCGCACCCCCGCGCGGCGCATCGCCGCGCCGAAGACCTCGGTGTCCGGCAGCGGGTGCCGGCCCTTCTCCCCCGGCGCTCCGGCGAGTTCGGCGTCGAGGTCCACATAGGCCGCTCCGGGCAGGTGACCGGCCTCGTAGTCGGGCCGGCCGTTCGGCCCGCCCAGCCGGTAGCGGACGTCCAGCAGCACCGGCGGCCGTTCCCCGGACAGGGCGGCCATGAGTTCGAGTGCGGTAATGGTGGCGTTCATGGCCCCATCCTGGCGTAGCCGACCATGCGCCGGGAGGCCCCCTGGCCAGACGCCGCACAGCTGATCGATACTGAACGGCAATGGCGCCGAAACGGAACGTAGTCGAGACGCAACCGAAACGCGACATCGGGCATTCTCCTGCGGGAACCCGTGAATCCCGGCGCGGCCGGGGGGCGCACCACGGCAGGTGGTGCAAACATCTGGACGTGCCCCGTCCCGTACCACCCCGCGCGCCGCACGGCGCGGGACGCGCGGCCACCACGATGGTCCGAGGAGAGAGTGACGATGACCGAGGTTTGGGGGTCACCCCAGCAGCGCACGGGGGAGACTCGGCACACCCCAGGCACCCCGTGCTGGACCAGTCTCCTGGCGCACGACCTGGAATCGATCAAGGACTTCTACAGCGGTCTGTTCGGCTGGTCGTACTACAGCCCCGGACCGCGTCAACTGGGCCCGTACGTACGGGCGACGCTCGACGGCCGCGATGTGGCCGGGCTCGGTGAGCTGTCGCCGGGCCAGGAGCTGCCGACGGCCTGGACCACGTACCTCGCCAGCGACGACGCGGACGGGACGGCGGAGTGGATCCGCTGCTCCGGCGGCACGGTGGGGGTGGGCCCGCTGACAGCGGGCGACGCCGGGCGCCTGGTGCTCGCCTCCGACCCGACCGGGGCGCCGTTCGGCGTCTGGCAGGGCCGCAAGCTGGTGGGCCCTCAGCTGACGGGCGTTCCGGGCACCCCGGTGTGGCACGAGCTGGTGACCCGCCGGGCCGAGGCCGTCGTCAGGTTCTACCAGGCGCTGTTCGGCTACGAGGCGAAGCCGGGGGACCCGGCCGCCTCCACGGGGACCGACTACCTCACCCTGCGGCTCGACGGCCGTCCGGTCGCCGCGCTCCGCGGGGTCGGGGCCGGGCTGCCGCGCGGGCACGGCCCGCACTGGATGACGCACTTCGAGGTGGCGGACACCCCGGCCGCCGTCCGGCGGGTGCTGGAGCTGGGCGGTCAGGTGCTGGCACCCCCGCACGAGGAGCCGGCCGGTCAGGTGGCCAGGGTCATGGACCCGGAGGGCGCGGTCTTCAGTCTCGTCCGGACGGCCCGTTAGCCGGGTCCACGGGCAGCACGTCGGGCGAGAGGGCCGCGGCGCGGGCCGCGGCCGCCGTCAGCCGGCGGCGGTGATGGCGGCGGCACAGCACCTCGTAACCCACCACCGTCTCGGGCTGATTGACGTCGCCGACGACGACCTGCGCGCCCTCGACGACCATCTGCCCGCCGACCGTGCGGGCGTTGTGCGTGGCCCGGGCCCCGCACCAGCACAGGGCCTCGACCTGGAGGACCTCTATCCGGTCGGCGAGCTCCACCAGGCGCTGGGAGCCGGGGAAGAGCTTGGTGCGGAAGTCGGTGGTGATGCCGAAGGCGAAGACGTCGAGTTCGAGGTCGTCGACGATGCGGGCGAGCTGGTCGATCTGTTCGGGGGCGAGGAACTGGGCCTCGTCGGCGATGACGTAGTCCGCGCGGCCGCCCGCGGAGAGGTGGGCGACGATGTGCGCGTAGAAATCGAACCCCTCACCCGCCTCGACGGAGTCGGTGACCAGGCCGAGCCGGGAGGACAGCTTGCCCTCACCCGCGCGGTCGTTGCGGGTGTAGATCATCCCCTGCAGGCCGCGGGTGGACCGGTTGTGCTCGATCTGCAGAGCGAGGGTGCTCTTTCCGCAGTCCATGGTTCCGGAGAAGAACACCAGCTCGGGCATGGGAAAGCCAATGCCTTTCGTGAATCGTCGCGTTCGTGGGGGGAGTTCGGGGGCCGCGCGGGGCGGGGTCAGGACCGCACTTCGAGGAGCGGTACCAGCTGCTCGACGGGGGTCATGGAGCCGTGCAGGCCCACCATCATGGATTCGTTCGGCTCGGTCTCGGTGGCGACGATCGCGATGTCGTCGCGGGCCGCGGCGACGACGTCGCCGATCCGCCCGTGGACCCGGTCGTCCACCCCGTCCCCCGGCCGCCCGAACCAGCCGGCCTCGATCGCCTCGTCCCGGCCGGCGACCCACATCTGCTCGCCGAGCACCTCGCGCCAGACCGCCAGGACATCGGCGGCGGCGCCGGGCACGGCGTAGACGTGGCGGGCCCGGGCCTCGCCGCCGAGGAGGGCGACGCCCGCGCGCAGCTCCCAGTCCTCGTCGAAGTCGATGCGCGACTCCGGGTCGAACGGGATGTCGATCATGCCGTGGTCGGCGGTGACGTACAGCGCGGAGCGCGGCGGCAGTTGCTCGGCGAGCCGCTGGGCGAGCCGGTCCACGTACATCAGCTGGCCACGCCACTCGTCGGAGTCGACACCGAAGCGGTGTCCCTTGCCGTCGACGTCGCTGTAGTAGGTGTAGACGAGCGAACGGTCGGCGGCGCCCAGCCGGTCGGCCGCGAGGTCCATCCGGTCCTCGCCGGAGAGCCGGCCGTGGAAGGTGCCGCCGCTCAGTGCGATCTTCGTCAGCGGGGTGTGCTGGAAGTCGGGCGCGGAGACCTGGCAGGTGTGGACCCCGGCGGCGTCCGCGAGCTGGAAGACCGTGGGGTACGGCTGCCAGGCGTGCGGGTCGGTCCACGGGCGCCAGCGCAGCTGGTTCATCAGCTGCCCGGTGGCCGGGTCGGCGACGGTGTAGCCGGGCAGGCCGTGGGCGCCGGGCGGCAGGCCCGTGCCCACCGAGGCCAGAGAGGTCGCCGTGGTGGACGGGAAGCCCGCGGTCAGGGGCAGGCCGCTGCCGTTCATCGAACCGGCCATCAGCGAGTGCAGGAACGGTGCCTCGGCAGGGTGGGCGCGCAGCAGCTCCCAGCCCAGCCCGTCGATGAGGAAGACGCACACGCGGTCGGCGGGCGCCAGCTCCAGCCCGGACGCGAGGCCGGGGACGCCCATGCCGGACGCGAGGGAGGGCAGCAGGTCGGCCAGCGAACCGGTGCCGTAGCGCGGCAGGGGTGCGGAACGCGGGTCGAGCGGGGCCGGATCGTGCCAGGCCGGGCCCGCGGTCGTCGGGTGTGCCATCAGCGGGTGGTCGCCGCGGTGGCCTCGGAGAGCGCCTGGGCGAAGGCGAGCGTCTGGCGCACGGTGTCCGGGCCGTCGCCCGCCTCGCTGACGCGCAGGCTGAGGTCGTCGGCGGTGGAGGAGCCGGTGTAGCCGTGGTCGGCGTCGCAGTTGGGGTCGCCGCAGGCGGCGGGCTCCAGGTCGATGCGGGAGACGGCGCCCCAGCCGATGGTGAGGACGACCTCACGGGGCAGCGTGCCCGGGGTGTACGCCTCGGGGTTGGCCACGACGCGGCTCAGCACGACGGAGGAGATCCGGCCGATCTTCACGGACTCGGTGGAGGTGGTGGCGTACGGGGACGGAGAGGTGCCGTCGGCCGCCTGCTCGTCGGTGTGGCTGACGATGAAGCGGTTGCCCGTGAGGACGAGGACCGTGACGTGGCGGCGGACCTCGTTGGCGTCGAACGTCGTCTCCTGGTGCACCAGGTACGACAGGACCGGCTCCCCGCCCACAGCGGCCTCCACCGCTTCGGCCACGAGGGCCGGGTAGTAGCCGCTGCGCTCGATCGCCGCGCGCAGCCCTTGGGTCGTCGTACCGGTCTTCGCCATACGCCCATCCTACGGGGCGTACGGGGTCCGGCCGTCGCGGATGCCTGTCGGCTGCGGCCTGTCGTTGCCGCCTGCGGCGGCGGGCGCCCTGCGCCTGCGGCGGGGCCGTTGCTCTGCCGCCTGCGGCGGCGGGCGCCCTGCGCCTGCGGCGGGGCCGTTGCTCTGCCGCCTGCGGCGGCGGGCGCCCTGCGCCTGCGGCGGGGCCGTTG